>NZ_VFVC01000015.1:0-107723 GCF_006441575.1 Mesorhizobium sp. B2-4-12 | reverse complement strand
GTCTTGGTCGTCGGACGGATGCCGATGATTTCCAGTTCCTCGCCGACCTTGACCACGCCGCGCTCGACGCGGCCGGTGACGACCGTGCCGCGGCCCGAGATCGAGAACACGTCTTCGATCGGCATCAGGAACGGCTTGTCGAGCGGACGGACCGGCGTCGGGATGTAGGCGTCGACCTGGGCCATCAGCTCGCGGATCGCGTCCTCGCCGATCGTCTTGTTCGAGTCCTCGAGCGCGGCCAAGGCCGAGCCCTTGACGATCGGAATGTCGTCGCCGGGGAATTCGTTCTTCGACAGCAGCTCGCGCACCTCGAGCTCGACCAGCTCCAGCAGCTCGGCGTCATCGACCTGGTCGACCTTGTTCAAAAACACCACGATCGACGGCACGCCGACCTGACGGGCCAGCAGGATGTGCTCGCGGGTCTGCGGCATCGGGCCGTCGGCGGCCGACACCACCAGGATCGCGCCGTCCATCTGCGCCGCACCGGTGATCATGTTCTTCACATAGTCGGCGTGGCCGGGGCAGTCGACGTGGGCATAGTGGCGGTTGGCCGTCTCGTATTCGACGTGAGCCGTCGAGATCGTGATGCCGCGCGCCTTCTCTTCCGGCGCCGCATCGATCTGGTCGTAGCGCTTGTATTCGCCAAAATACTTCGTGATCGCCGCCGTCAGCGACGTCTTGCCATGGTCAACGTGACCAATCGTGCCGATGTTCACATGAGGCTTAGTGCGCTCGAATTTACCTTTTGCCATGTGATGTCTCCATTTCCTGCTCGCCCATGCGGGCTTTGAATTGCGTTATCGCGGCAGCTCTTTCGAGTTACGCGTATTTCTTCTGGACTTCCTGGGCGACCGCGGTCGGGACCGGCTCGTAGTGGTCGAACTGCATCGTGTAGGCCGCGCGGCCCTGGCTCATCGAGCGCAGGTTGTCGACGTACTTGAACATGTTGGCGAGCGGCACCATCGCGTTGATGACGACGGCTACGCCACGCGCTTCCTGGCCCTGGATCTGGCCACGGCGGCCGTTCAGGTCGCCGATGACGCTGCCGACGTAATCTTCCGGCGTCACGACCTCGACCTTCATGATCGGCTCGAGCAGCTGCACGCCAAGCTTGGGTGCGGCTTCGCGGAAGCAGGCGCGGGAAGCGATTTCGAAGGCCAGAACCGAGGAGTCGACGTCGTGGTAGGCGCCGTCGATCAGCGTCGCCCTGACGCCGATCATCGGGAAGCCCGCGAACGGACCTGCGCCCATGACGCTCTGGATGCCCTTTTCGACGCCCGGAATGTATTCCTTCGGCACCGCGCCGCCGACGATCTTGGACTCGAACACGAAGTCTTCGCTCTCCGAATTCGGCTCGAACAGAACCTTGACGCGGGCGAACTGACCGGTACCACCGGTCTGCTTCTTGTGGGTGTAGTCCTGCTCGTGCTTGCGGGTGATCGTCTCGCGATAGGCCACCTGCGGCGCGCCGACATTGGCCTCGACCTTGAACTCACGGCGCATGCGGTCGACGATGATGTCGAGGTGCAATTCGCCCATGCCCGAGATGATGGTCTGGCCGCTTTCCTCGTCGGTCTTGACGCGGAAGGACGGATCCTCGGCAGCCAGGCGATGCAGGGCGAGGCCCATCTTTTCCTGGTCGTTCTTGGTCTTCGGCTCGATCGCGATCTGGATGACCGGATCGGGGAATTCCATGCGTTCGAGGATGACCGGATGCAGCGGATCGCACAGCGTGTCGCCGGTGGTCGTGTCCTTGAGGCCCGCCAGGGCGACGATATCGCCGGCGAAAGCTTCTTCGACGTCGGCGCGCGAGTTCGCATGCATCTGCAGCATGCGGCCGATGCGCTCCTTCTTGCCCTTGACGGTGTTGTCGACCGAGATGCCCTTCGAGAGCTTGCCCGAATAGATGCGGGCAAAGGTCAGCGAACCGACGAACGGGTCGTTCATGATCTTGAAGGCGAGCATCGACAGCGGCTCGTCGTCGACGGCATGACGCTCTATCTCGGCATCGGTCTTGGCATCGACGCCCTTGATGGCAGGCACATCGGCCGGCGACGGCAGGTATTCGACGACGGCGTCGAGCAGCGGCTGCACGCCCTTGTTCTTGAAGGCCGAGCCGCAGAACATCGGGAAGAACTTAACCGCGATCGTGCCCTTGCGGATCAGCGAACGGATCTCGTCATTCGACGGCATCTTGCCTTCGAGGTAGTTCTCGAGTGCCGTCTCGTCCATTTCGACGGCGGCTTCGATCATCTTCTCGCGATATTCCTCGGCACGATCCTTAAGGTCGGCCGGGATCTCGACGACGTCCCAGGCAGCGCCCAGGGTCTCGTCGCGCCAGACAAGCGCGTTCATCTCGACGAGGTCGACCACGCCCTTGAACTCGGTCTCGGCGCCGATCGGCAGCTGCATGACGACAGCCTGCGCACCAAGGCGCGAGCCGATCATCTCGACCGAGCGGTAGAAGTCAGCGCCGATCTTGTCCATCTTGTTGCAGAAGATCATGCGCGGCACGCGGTACTTGTCGGCCTGACGCCAGACGGTTTCCGTCTGCGGCTCGACACCGGCGTTGGCGTCGAGCAGCGCGATGGCGCCGTCGAGCACGCGCAGCGAACGCTCGACCTCGATGGTGAAGTCGACGTGTCCGGGAGTGTCGATGATGTTGAAGCGGCGCATCTTGCCGTCACGACCCTTCCAGAAGGTCGTGGTCGCGGCGGACGTGATGGTGATGCCGCGTTCCTGCTCCTGCTCCATCCAGTCCATGGTCGCGGCGCCGTCGTGCACTTCGCCGATCTTGTGCGACTTGCCCGTGTAATAGAGGACGCGCTCGGTGGTCGTCGTCTTGCCGGCGTCAATATGCGCCATGATACCGAAATTGCGGTAGTCTTCGATTTTGTATTCGCGGGCCATCGTAGCTGCCTCTCAGTCCTGTTCGCGCTTTACCAGCGGTAGTGTGCGAAAGCGCGGTTGGCTTCAGCCATCTTGTGGGTGTCTTCACGCTTCTTGACAGCCGTGCCGCGGTTATTGGCCGCATCCATCAGCTCGCCGGAAAGACGGTCGACCATGGTGGTCTCATTGCGGTTGCGAGCAGCCGCGATCAGCCAACGGATGGCCAATGCCTGGCGGCGCTCGGGACGCACGTCGACCGGAACCTGGTAGGTGGCGCCGCCGACGCGACGCGACCGCACTTCCACATGCGGCGCGACATTGTCGAGCGCCTGATGGAAGACGGTGACCGGCTCCTGCTTGGTCTTCGACTGAACCTGGTCGAGCGCGCCATAGACGATGGTCTCGGCGACCGACTTCTTGCCGTCATACATGACGGCGTTCATGAACTTGGTAACGATCAGATCGCCGAACTTCGGATCCGGATTGATCTCACGCTTTTCTGCACTGTGACGACGGGACATGGCTTTTGTCTCTCAATCTCTCATAGCCTGGCGCGTTCAAAACAGCGCCGAAGCCGGAAAACCTTACTTCGGACGCTTCGCACCGTACTTCGAACGGCGCTGCTTGCGGTTCTTTACACCCTGCGTGTCGAGCACGCCGCGGATGATGTGGTAACGGACACCCGGAAGGTCCTTGACGCGGCCGCCGCGGATCATGACCACGGAGTGTTCCTGAAGGTTGTGACCTTCGCCGGGGATGTAACCGATCACCTCGAAACCATTGGTCAGGCGGATCTTGGCCACCTTGCGCAGCGCCGAGTTCGGCTTCTTCGGCGTCGTCGTGTAGACGCGCGTGCAGACGCCCCGCTTCTGCGGGTTCTGCTGCATGGCCGGGACCTTGTTGCGCTTCACCGGCGCAATGCGCGGCTTGCGGATCAGCTGGTTGACGGTAGGCATTAAACCCTCTTGTCTCTCAATTCCGTGTCTCGCCCGGTCAGGGCCGCTCAAAGCGTGATTTCCATACGCAAATTCGGGCCACAAACCGCGCCTCGCGGTCCTGCCCGAACAAATCGCAGAGGAAGCGGAAGCCGCTTCATGCACGCCGGAAATGTCTTTTCGCTCGTAAGATGAACCCTGTTTGAGGCAAACTCCAAAGCGTGTCGCTTCGGAAAGGAGAGCCTCACATCGGTTCTGACTGGCCGGCTTCTACTCGCAAGCCCGCGAAGCGTCAACCCCGCAACGGCAAATATTGCATTGAAGCCGGGGCTTGGCAGCCATGCGAAAACCGCATGTAATTTTCTTTCGCCAATTTGCAAGGGCGAGGAAGAAAGTGACCAGCTTTTGGCTGTCGCGCGGCCCTGCTTCATGCGAAAAGGCCGCCTGAGCACTCAAAGTCCCCTCGCCCGGCCCTTGCCAGGAGGAATCAGTCCGTGAACGACAATGAAGAACGCCCGGTCACCATCATCACCGGCCGGGTGTGGAAGCGCAAAGGCGGCAAGGCGGAAGGCGTGCATGTCATGCTTGTCGCGCCCGATGACGATTCGGCGGTGCGCCGCGCCCTCGAATCGCTCGCCGCGGAAGGTTATGCCGAGGCCGAGCTCGACCAGATCGGCGACATGGACGGCGTGCCCGACGAGGAGCCGCACCTTTCGGCCTACCAGGGCGCGCTCGAAGGCGAAGTGTCGATCGTCACCTTCGACGAGCCGATATGAGAATCAAGTCCGGACGCGGCTGATGTCGACTGGACAGACGCGCTATCCTCCGCAAGTTGCCCGGCTGTCTTCTCGCGCATAGAAAAATCTGCCATTCCCATTCCGGAGCACACATGTCCTCGACCAATAGTCCCATCAAGCTCGGCATCATCGGCGTCGGCAAGATCGTGCGCGACCAGCACCTGCCGGCCCTGGCGAAAGACCAGACCTACCGCCTCGCCGCCGCAGCCAGCCGGCATGGCAAGGTCGACGGCATCCCGAATTTTCCCACCATCGAGGCGATGCTCGACGCCGTGCCGGAGCTCGACGCCGTATCGCTCTGCATGCCGCCGCAATTCCGTTACGACGCCGCGCACACCGCGCTCGAAGCGAAGAAGCATGTCTTTTTGGAAAAGCCCCCGGGCGCCACGGTCAGCGAAGTCGAGGACCTGAAGGCGCTGGCGGCAAAGCAGGGCGTGTCCCTTTTCGCTAGCTGGCATTCACGCTATGCGCCGGCGGTTGAGGCCGCGCGCGGCTTTCTCGCATCGACTCGAATCCGCTCGGCGGCAATCGTCTGGAAGGAAGATGTCCGTCGCTGGCACCCGAACCAGGACTGGATCTGGCAGCCGGGCGGGTTCGGCGTCTTCGATCCCGGCATCAACGCGCTCTCGATCGCGACCTATATCCTGCCGGCGATGCACATCACCTCGGCGGCACTCGACTTTCCAGAGAACCGCGCCGCCCCGGTCGCGGCGCAAGTCACGTTCCGCACCTCGAACGGTTTGCCAGTGACGATGGACCTCGACTGGCTGCAAACCGGCCCGCAAAGCTGGGACATCGTTGCCGACACCGATGCCGGCAAGATGTTGCTTTCCGGTGGCGGCTCCAAACTAGCCATCGACGGGCGAGTGGTCCATGAGGAGCCGGAAACGGAGTACCCGATGCTCTACAGGCGGTTCGCCGAAATCGTGCGCGCCGGTGTCTCCGACGTCGATCTCGCCCCACTGCAGCATGTCGCCGATGCCTTCATGCTCGGCAAGCGCAACGTGGTCGAGGCGTTTTTCGACTGATTGCTGCTCAACCCCCTGCCTGGGTCGACGTCTGCAATCTCGGATGGCTGAGAACAGGACTGAAGGCGCTCGTACATCCAACTCCGGTGGTTGCCTTCAGTAGACAATCGCGATGGCAAAGCCGTCGTAACCCTTGGCTCCAACGGTCTGGATGGCGGTGCCGTCCAGCCGTTTGTCACCGCCGATGAATGAAAAGGCCGCGCGTGCGCCTTCGACATTGGCGTCGCGGCCATCTTCGTTCACGACATCGCCGTCGCGGATGACGTTGTCGCAGACGATGACCGTTCCGGAGCGCGACAGCAGCATGGCCCAGTCCAGATAATTCGGGTTGTTCGGCTTGTCGGCGTCGATGAAGATGAGGTCGAACGGGCCGGCATTCTCGTCACTCAGTGCGGCGAGCGATTGCAATGCGGGGCCGACGCGCAAGTCCACCTTGTCCGAGACATCAGCCCGCTCGAAATTCGAACGCGCGACCTGGCATGGTGCGGATCAAGTTCGAGCGTCACGATCTTGCCGTCGGCCGGCAATCCGCGCGCCATCCAGATGGTCGAATAGCCGCCCAGCGTGCCGATCTCGAGTACCTTCTTCGCACGGCCGATGCGCACCAGCAGCGAGAGCAGCTTTCCCTGTGCCGCCGAGACATCGATCGCTGGCAAGCCCTGGTCACGATTGGCCGCCAGCACCGCGTCGAGGACGGGATCCGCCTCGAAGAGGGAGGAAACGATATAGTCGTCGACGGCCGTCCATGCATTTCTGCTCATGTTTCCCTCCTTGGTTGATTGTGAAACGAAAAAGCCGCCGGGTTGCCCCGACGGCTTCTGTTGCCTGAGATCCTTGCCGCCGCGCTTACTGCGCGGCGGTTGTCATGTCGGCGAGCATCGGCTCGGCCACCTCGACACCGGAGGCCTTGCGGCGCTCGTCGATGATGAGTTCGTCGCGCGAGGTGGCGATGCGCCGGATCTGGCTCATCGTGCCGCCAGTACCGGCCGGGATCAGCCGGCCGACGATGACGTTTTCCTTCAAGCCCTGCAGCATGTCGGTCTTGCCGGCGACAGCTGCTTCCGTCAGCACCCTGGTCGTCTCCTGGAAGGACGCGGCCGAGATGAAGGACGGCGTCTGCAGCGACGCCTTGGTAATGCCGAGCAGCACCGGCTGGCCTTCGGCCGGCTTCTTGCCGTCCTCGATCAGCCGCTCGTTGACCTCTTCCAGTTCGATCACGTCGACATGGTCGCCCGGGATGTAGGTCGAGTCGCCCTGCGTGGTGATTTCGACCTTCTGCAGCATCTGGCGAACGATCACCTCGATGTGCTTGTCGTTGATCGACACGCCCTGCAGACGGTAGACTTCCTGGATTTCGTTGACGAGGTAGGAAGCAAGCGCTTCCACACCCTTGATCGCCAGGATGTCGTGCGGCGCCGGATTGCCGTCGAGGATGTAGTCGCCCTTCTCGATGACGTCGCCGTCCTGGAGATGGAACGGCTTGCCCTTCGGGATCAGGTATTCGACCGGCTCAAGCGTCGAGTCATGCGGCTCGATGATGATGCGACGCTTGTTCTTGTAGTCGCGGCCGAAGCGGATCGTGCCGTCGATCTCGGCGATGATGGCGTGATCCTTCGGACGACGTGCCTCGAACAGCTCGGCCACACGCGGCAGACCGCCGGTGATGTCCTTGGTCTTGGCGCTTTCCATCGGGATACGCGCCAGCACGTCGCCGGGACGAACCTGCGCACCCGGCTCGACCGAGAGAATGGCCTCGACCGAGAGCAGGAAGCGGGCATCGCCACCCTTCGACAGCTTGCCGACCTTGCCCTTGGTATCCTGGACGACGATCGCCGGCTTCAGGTCGTTGCCGCGCGGCGTCGAACGCCAGTCGATGACCTCACGCTTGGTGATGCCGGTCGACTCGTCGGCCGTTTCCTGCACGGAAATGCCGTCGACCAGATCCTCGAACGCCACCTTGCCCTCGATTTCCGTGAGGATCGGGCGGGTATAGGGATCCCACTCGGCAATACGCTGGCCGCGCTTCACCTTGTCGCCATCGTCCACGAAGATACGCGAACCATAGGTGACGCGGTGCGTGGCGCGCTCCTTGCCGGCTTCGTCGAGGATCAGCACCGCCATGTTGCGGCCCATGACCATCTGCTGGCCGTCGGAGTTGCGCACCACGTTGCGGTTGCGGATCTCGACCTTGCCCTCATAGGAGGCTTCAAGGAACGAAGAGTCCACCACCTGCGCGGTACCGCCCATGTGGAAGGTACGCATGGTGAGCTGGGTGCCCGGCTCACCGATCGACTGCGCCGCGATGACGCCGACGGCTTCACCCTGGTTGACCGGGGTGCCGCGGGCCAGATCGCGTCCGTAGCAGACCGCGCAGACGCCAACCCTGACCTCGCAGGTCAGTGCCGAACGGATGCGGACCGACTGGACGCCGGCCTTTTCGATCTGCTCCACATCGCGCTCGTCCATCAACTTGCCGGCCTTGACCAGCAGGTCGCCGGTCACCGGATGATTGATGTCGTCGAGCGCGGTACGGCCCAGCACGCGCTGGCCAACCGAAGCGACAACCTGACCGGCATCGACGATCGGCTGCATGGTGAGGCCCTTGTCGGTGCCACAATCCACGGAGTTGACGATGCAGTCCTGCGCCACGTCGACCAGACGGCGGGTGAGGTAACCCGAGTTCGCCGTCTTCAAGGCGGTGTCGGCAAGGCCCTTGCGGGCGCCGTGGGTCGAGTTGAAGTACTCGAGCACGGTCAGGCCTTCCTTGAAGTTCGAGATGATCGGCGTCTCGATGATTTCACCCGACGGCTTGGCCATCAGGCCGCGCATGCCGGCGAGCTGACGCATCTGCGTGGGCGAGCCACGCGCACCGGAGTGCGACATCATGTAGATCGAGTTCATCGGCTTCTGACGGCCATTGTCCTCGAACTCCACCGCCTTGATGCGGGCCATCATCTCGTCGGCAACCTTTTCCGAGCACTTGGCCCAGGCGTCGACGACCTTGTTGTACTTCTCGCCCTGCGTGATCAGACCGTCATTGTACTGCTGCTCGTATTCCTTGGCCAAAGCCTCGGTGTCCGACACAAGCTTGGTCTTGGTGTCCGGGATCAGCATGTCGTCCTTGCCGAACGAAATGCCGGCACGGCAGGCATGGGCGAAACCGAGCGCCATGATGCGGTCGCAGAAAATGACCGTCTCTTTCTGACCGCAGTGGCGATAGACGGTGTCGATCATCTTGGAGATGTTCTTCTTGGTCATCTCCTGGTTGGCGGTCTCGTAGGGCACGTTGACGTTCTTCGGCAAAAGTTCGCCGATGATCATGCGGCCAGGCGTGGTGTCGTAGATCTTCGACACGACCTTGCCTTCGGCGTCGACCGTGCGGAAGCGACCCTTGATCTTGGCGTGCAGCGTCACCGCCTTGGTCTCGAGCGCGTGCTGGAGTTCGCCCATATCGGCAAACACCATGCCCTCGCCCGGCTCGTTCTGGTTGACGATCGAGAGATAGTAGAGACCCAGAACCATGTCCTGCGACGGCACAATGATCGGCGCGCCGGAAGCCGGATGCAGGATGTTGTTGGTCGACATCATCAGCACGCGGGCTTCAAGCTGCGCTTCCAAGGACAGCGGCACGTGAACGGCCATCTGGTCGCCGTCGAAGTCGGCGTTGAAGGCCGTGCAGACCAGCGGATGCAGCTGGATTGCCTTGCCTTCGATCAGGATCGGCTCGAATGCCTGGATGCCGAGGCGGTGCAGCGTCGGCGCGCGGTTCAGCAGCACCGGATGTTCGCGGATGACCTCGTCGAGGATATCCCAGACTTCCGGACGCTCCTTCTCGACCAGCTTCTTCGCCTGCTTGACGGTCGAGGAGTAACCCTTGGCGTCGAGACGGGCATAGATGAAGGGCTTGAACAGTTCGAGCGCCATCTTCTTCGGCAGGCCGCACTGGTGCAGCTTGAGCTCCGGACCGGTCACGATGACCGACCGGCCGGAATAGTCGACGCGCTTGCCGAGCAGGTTCTGACGGAACCGGCCCTGCTTGCCTTTGAGCATGTCGGACAGCGACTTCAGCGGGCGCTTGTTGGCGCCGGTGATGACGCGGCCCCGACGGCCGTTGTCGAACAGCGCATCGACGGCTTCCTGCAGCATGCGCTTTTCATTGCGCACGATGATGCCGGGGGCGCGCAGCTCGATCAGCCGCTTCAGACGGTTGTTGCGGTTGATGACGCGGCGATAGAGGTCGTTCAGGTCGGACGTGGCGAAACGGCCGCCGTCCAGAGGAACCAGCGGGCGCAGGTCCGGCGGGATCACCGGAACCACCTTCATGATCATCCACTCCGGACGGTTGCCGGATTCCATGAAGTTCTCGACGACCTTGAGCCGCTTCAGATACTTCTTCTGCTTCAGCTCGGACGTGGTCGACGCCAATTCCGAACGCAGGTCGCCCGCGATCTTCTCCAGATCCATGCCGGCCAGGAGGTCATGAATGGCCTCGGCGCCGATCATGGCGGTGAAGCTATCCTCGCCATATTCGTCGACGGCGATCATGTACTCTTCCTCGCTGAGAAGCTGGTGCTCCTTCAGCGCGGTGAGGCCAGGCTCGGTGACGATATAGTTCTCGAAGTAGAGGACGCGCTCGATGTCCTTCAGCGTCATGTCGAGCAACGTGCCGATGCGCGAGGGCAGCGACTTCAGGAACCAGATATGGGCAACAGGGGCCGCGAGCTCGATATGGCCCATGCGCTCGCGGCGCACGCGCGACAGCGTGACTTCGACGCCGCACTTTTCGCAGATGACGCCCTTGTACTTCATGCGCTTGTACTTGCCGCACAGGCACTCATAGTCCTTGATCGGGCCAAAAATGCGCGCGCAGAACAGACCGTCACGCTCCGGCTTGAAGGTGCGGTAGTTGATGGTCTCCGGCTTCTTGATCTCGCCGAACGACCAGGACAGAATCTTCTCAGGGCTGGCAAGCGAAATCCGGATGGAATCGAACACCTGCGCAGGCGCCTGGGGATTGAAGAGATTCATGACCTCTTGGTTCATGCCGTTCTCCTTTTCGGGGTCCTCGAAAACCCCTTGCATCTAACGCGGGCCGAATGCCCGCTGAGTGGTCGGCCCACGGCCGAAGAAATTGATGCATCCGGCCGCGGGAGCCCTCTCCCGCGACCGGATGTCTTGTTTACTCCCTATTCGGCAGCGTCGGGCAGCCGAACCGGTGCTTCGTCGAGCTTGGTGTTTTCCAGCTCGACATTGAGGCCGAGAGACCGCATTTCCTTGACGAGCACGTTGAAGCTCTCCGGGATGCCCGCCTCGAAGGTGTCGTCGCCTCTGACGATCGCCTCGTAGACCTTGGTACGGCCGGCGACGTCGTCCGACTTCACCGTCAGCATTTCCTGCAGTGTATAGGCGGCGCCGTAGGCTTCCAGCGCCCAGACCTCCATTTCGCCGAAGCGCTGGCCGCCGAACTGCGCCTTGCCGCCCAGCGGCTGCTGGGTGACGAGCGAGTACGGACCGATCGAACGCGCGTGGATCTTGTCGTCCACAAGGTGGTGAAGCTTGAGCATGTAGATATAGCCCATCGTCACCTTGCGATCGAACGGCTCGCCGGTGCGTCCGTCATAGAGCTGCGACTGACCGCTGGTGTGCAGGCCAGCCTGCTCCAGCATGGTGTTGATGTCGGCCTCATGCGCGCCGTCGAACACCGGGGTCGCAATCGAGACGCCGCGGCGCATCTGCTCGCTGAGGCGAACAATGCTCTCGTCGTCATATTCGCGGATCGGCTCGTTGCGGTCGTTGGACGGCATGAAGCTTTCCAACGTCTTGCGCAACGGCTTGATGTCGCCGCCCGCCTTGTAGGCGTCGATCAATTCGCCGATCTTCCGGCCCATTCCCGCGCAGGCCCAGCCCAGATGCGTCTCCAGGATCTGGCCGACATTCATGCGGCTCGGCACACCCAGCGGGTTGAGCACGATATCGGCATGCGTGCCGTCCTCGAGGAAAGGCATATCCTCGACCGGAACGATGCGCGACACGACACCCTTATTGCCGTGACGGCCGGCCATCTTGTCGCCCGGCTGCATCTTGCGCTTCACCGCCACGAAGACCTTGACCATCTTCATGACGCCCGGAGGCATTTCGTCGCCGCGCTGGACCTTCTCGACCTTGTCCATGAAGCGCTGTTCGAGCGCCTTCTTGGAGTCGTCGTACTGGCCACGCAGGGCTTCCAGTTCGCTCTGGAGCTTTTCGTTCTCCACGGCAAACTGCCACCACTGCGAACGCGGATAGTCGTCGAGCGTGTCCTTGGACAACGTCGAGCCCTTCTTGAAGCCCTTCGGTCCGGCGATCGCTTCCTTGCCGACGAGCACGTCGGAGAGGCGGGCGTAGACGTTGCGGTCCAAGATCGCCTGCTCGTCGTCGCGGTCCTTGGCAAGGCGTTCGATCTCCTCGCGCTCGATCGCCATGGCGCGCTCGTCCTTCTCCACACCGTGGCGGTTGAACACGCGCACCTCGACGACGGTGCCGAAGGTGCCCGGAGGCATGCGCATCGAAGTGTCGCGCACATCCGAAGCCTTTTCGCCGAAGATGGCGCGCAGAAGTTTTTCTTCCGGCGTCATCGGGCTTTCGCCCTTCGGCGTGATCTTGCCGACCAGGATATCGCCCGGCTGCACTTCCGCACCGATATAGACGATGCCGGCTTCATCGAGGTTCTTCAGCGCTTCTTCCGAGACGTTCGGAATGTCGCGCGTGATTTCCTCCGGACCGAGCTTGGTATCGCGCGCCATGACCTCGAACTCCTCGATGTGGATCGAGGTGAAGACGTCGTCGGCGACGATGCGCTCGGACAAGAGGATGGAGTCCTCGTAGTTGTAGCCGTTCCACGGCATGAACGCGACCAGCACGTTGCGGCCGAGCGCCAGATCGCCGAGCTCCGTCGACGGACCGTCGGCGATGATGTCGCCCTTGTTGACCCGGTCACCCATGCGCACCAGCGGACGCTGGTTGATGCAGGTGTTCTGGTTCGAACGCTGGAACTTCATCAACCGGTAGATGTCGACGCCGGACTTGCCCGGATCGAGATCTTCCGTCGCGCGGATAACGATACGGGTAGCGTCCACTTGGTCGACGATGCCGCCGCGGCGGGCGCCGATGGCGGCACCCGAGTCACGGGCGACGACCGGCTCCATGCCGGTGCCGACGAACGGCGCCTCGGCGCGCACCAGCGGCACGGCCTGACGCTGCATGTTGGAGCCCATCAGCGCGCGGTTGGCGTCGTCGTTTTCCAGGAACGGGATCAGGGCCGCGGCCACCGACACCATCTGCTTGGGCGACACGTCCATCAGATCGACGTTTTCGCGCGGCGCCATCATCACTTCGCCGGCACTGCGGCAAATGACGAACTCGTCGACGAAGCCGCCATTCTTGTCGAGCTCGGCGTTGGCCTGCGCGACATGGTGCTTGGCTTCTTCCATCGCCGAGAGATAGACGACGTCATTGGTCAGCTTGCCGTCGACGATCTTACGGTACGGGCTCTCGATGAAGCCGTACTTGTTGACGCGCGCGAAGGTGGCCAGCGAGTTGATCAGACCGATATTCGGGCCTTCCGGCGTCTCGATCGGGCAGATACGGCCGTAATGCGTCGGGTGCACGTCGCGCACTTCGAAGCCGGCGCGTTCGCGGGTCAGACCGCCCGGTCCAAGCGCCGAGAGACGGCGCTTGTGCGTGATCTCCGACAGCGGGTTGGTCTGGTCCATGAACTGGGACAGCTGCGAGGAACCGAAGAACTCGCGCACGGCGGCGGCGGCCGGCTTGGCGTTGATCAGGTCCTGCGGCATGACGGTGTCGATCTCGATCGAGGACATACGCTCCTTGATCGCGCGCTCCATGCGCAGCAGGCCGACGCGGTACTGGTTCTCCATCAGCTCGCCGACAGACCGCACGCGGCGGTTGCCGAGATTGTCGATGTCGTCGATCTCGCCCTTGCCGTCGCGCAGTTCGACCAGCGTCTTGACCACGGCCAGGATGTCTTCCTTGCGCAGCACGCGGACGGTGTCCTCGGCCTTGAGTTCGAGGCGCATGTTCATCTTGACTCGGCCGACGGCCGACAGGTCATAGCGCTCGCTGTCGAAGAACAGCGAGTTGAACATGGCTTCGGCGGTCTCGAGCGTCGGCGGCTCGCCCGGACGCATGACGCGGTAGATGTCGAACAACGCGTCCTGGCGGCTCTCGTTCTTGTCGACGGCGAGCGTGTTGCGGATGTAGGCGCCGACATTGACATGGTCGATGTCGAGGATCTGCACCTCCTGCTCACCGGTGCCGAGCAGCACCTTCAGCGTCTTCTCGTCGATCTCGTCACCGGCTTCGAGGAAGATCTCGCCGGTGGCGTAGTTGACGATGTCCTCGGCGAGATAATTGCCGAGCAGGTCCTCGTCGGTCGCCTTGATCGCCTTCAGGCCCTTTTCGCCGAGCTGACGCGCCTGGCGGGCGGTGATCTTCTTGCCGGCTTCGACAACGATCTCGCCCGTATCGGCATCGACCAGGTCGCCGACGGCCTTGAGGCCACGGAAACGCTCGACGTTGAACGGAATGCGCCAGTGGTCGCCGGCGCGTTTGTAGGTGATCTTGTTGTAGAAGGTCGACAGGATCTCTTCACCATCCATGCCGAGCGCCATCAAAAGCGACGTCACCGGGATCTTGCGGCGACGGTCGATACGGGCGTGCACGACGTCCTTGGAATCGAACTCGATGTCGAGCCACGAACCGCGATAGGGAATGACGCGCGCGGCGAACAGAAGCTTGCCCGACGAATGCGACTTGCCCTTGTCATGGTCGAAGAAGACGCCCGGCGAACGGTGCATCTGCGAGACGATAACGCGCTCGGTGCCGTTGACAATGAAGGTGCCGTTCAAGGTCATGAGCGGCATGTCGCCCATGTAGACATCCTGCTCCTTGATGTCCTTGATCGACTTGGCGCCGGTATCTTCGTCGATATCGAACACGATGAGGCGCAGCGTCACCTTCAGCGGCGCGGCATAGGTCAGATCGCGCTGACGGCATTCGTCAACGTCGAATTTCGGTCCTTCGAACTCGTACTTCACGAACTCCAGCATCGAGGAGCCGGAAAAGTCCGAGATCGGGAAGACCGACTTGAAAACAGCCTGCAGTCCCTCGTCCGGACGGCCGCCCTTGGGCTCGTCCACCATCAGGAACTGGTCATAGGACGCCTTCTGAACCTCGATGAGGTTCGGCATCTCCGCAACTTCCGGGATCTTTCCGAAGAACTTGCGTACGCGTCTGCGGCCATTGAAAGTCTGGGTATGGGCCATCGTCGCTCCTTAGCTCTAAACTCGGGGCGAACCTCGCCGCGGTTCGCCTTGCATTCCGAGCCACCTGGGCGGCGGCTCTCTGTCTGTTCTCCGGCCTCCCGTCGGTGGCCGGCTAAAACGGGAGAAAACCCGTTTCCTGAAGGCCGTTTCCAGGCCCTCAGGAAAGAGGTTCTCGTACATCTCGCGTTACGCGTCCTCCCTTCCGGGCGAAGGGAGTGGCGGGCGGCGCGAGGCCGCCCGCCGCTTGATACGCTTACTTCAGGTCGACCTTGGCGCCGGCTGCTTCCAGCTGGGCCTTGAACTTGTCGGCGTCGGCCTTGGAAACACCTTCCTTGACCGGCTTCGGAGCCGCTTCGACCAGATCCTTGGCTTCCTTGAGGCCAAGACCGGTGATGGCGCGGACTTCCTTGATGACGTTGATCTTCTGAGCGCCGGCCTCGGTGAGGACGACGTCGAATTCGGTCTTCTCTTCGACCGGAGCAGCAGCAGCAGCGGCGCCGCCAGCAGCGGCAACCGCCACCGGAGCAGCAGCCGAAACGCCCCACTTTTCTTCCAGAAGCTTCGACAGCTCAGCCGCCTCGAGGACGGTCAGCTTCGAAAGGTCGTCTACGATCTTTGCGAGATCAGCCATTGTTGTATTCCTTCGTTAGGTTCGAACGTGTGTTTGTGATAGCGAGGAACGGCCTCATGCCGCCTCGTCCTTCCGGGCGTAAGCGCCGATGACGCGCGCGACCGAAGCCGCTGGCGCATTGACGATCTGGGCGATCCGGGTTGCTGGCGTGGCGATCATGCCAACCAGCCTGGCGCGCAGCTCGTCGAGCGACGGAAGTGTGGCGAGTGCCTTCACACCGTCGGCGTCAAGCGAGGTCGTGCCCATTGCGCCGCCGAGAATGACAAGCTTGTCATTTCCCTTGGCGAAATCGGACGCGACCTTCGGCGCCGCAATCGGATCCTCCGAATAGGCGACCAGCGTCTGTCCCTTGAACAGGTCGATGATCGATGCGGAGTCCGTGCCCTGAAGAGCGATTTTGGCGAGACGGTTCTTCGCGACTTTAACGGTGCCACCGGCGGCGCGCATTTTCGACCTGAGGTCGTTCATTTGCGCGACGGTGATACCGGCATAGTGGGCCACGACCACTGAACCTGCGCCCGAGAACGCATCGTTCAGGCCCGTGACGAGTTCGCGTTTTTCCGCTCTGTCCACTGCCTATCTCCAGTTGACCCCCATCCTGTTAACGGGAACATCCCATTCACAAAGACAGGCGTCGGGTTGCCTTTTTGCCGGCCGGGCCATCCAGTAACGGATCTCCCGAACGACGCTCGAGGATCCTGCCCCCTTTCGCCACATCGACGGCCAAGCCGGCGATGCGCAGACAAAAGGCAAACACGGTTCGAACCCTTCATTGGAGCAGTCGCTCCGTTGTCAGGTCTTCACCCGTCTCATGCAGGCCCAGACGAATTAAGGCTGAGGGCCGCCTGCAATCTCGGACAGGATGTCCGGAAGCCTTCCGGCTCCCGGTACCGGGCCCAAGACAAGTCCAAGGCCCGGAATTCACTTCAAAGGTCAGCCGCGTGCGGCTGGCCCAAAAAATTCGATCAGGACGCGGCGAGCGTCGAGACATCCAACTTGAGGCCCGGGCCCATCGTCGAGGTGACGGACACCTTCTTGACGTAGTTGCCCTTGGCGCCAGCCGGCTTTGCCTTGGTCACCGCGTCGGCGAAGGCGCGGACGTTCTCTTCCAGCGCCTTGACATCGAACGAGACCTTGCCGACGCCGGCATGCACGATGCCCGCCTTCTCGACGCGGAACTCGACCGCGCCGCCCTTCGATGCCTTGACGGCGGCGGCGACGTCGGTGGTGACGGTGCCGACCTTCGGGTTCGGCATCATGCCGCGCGGGCCGAGCACCTTACCGAGACGGCCGACGAGCGGCATCATGTCCGGCGTAGCGATGCAGCGATCGAAATCGATCGTGCCCTTCTGGACGATGTCGACCAGGTCTTCCGCACCGACGATGTCGGCGCCAGCGGCCTTGGCCTCTTCAGCCTTATCGCCACGGGCGAACACGGCGACGCGAACCGAGCGGCCGGTGCCGTTCGGCAGGTTGACCACGCCGCGGACCATCTGGTCGGCATGGCGCGGGTCGACGCCGAGGTTCATGGCGACTTCGACGGTCTCGTCGAACTTGACCGACGAACGGTCCTTGAGCAGCTTCAGCGCTTCACCCAGGGCATAGGCCTTGTTGGGATCGATGCCTTCGCGGGACTTGGATACACGCTTTGCAATCTTTGCCATGATCTCAGCCCACCACTTCCAGACCCATCGAACGGGCAGAGCCCTCGACCATGCGCACGGCCGCTTCGACGTCGTTTGCGTTCAGATCCTTCATCTTGGCGGTAGCGATCTCGCGAACCTTGTCGCGCGAAACAGTACCGGCCTTGACTTTGCCGGGTTCCTTCGAACCAGACTTCAGGTTCGCAGCCTTCTTCAGGAAGTAGCTCACCGGCGGCGTCTTCATGACGAAGGTGAACGACTTGTCCTGATAGTAGGTAATGACCACCGGAACCGGCGATCCCTTTTCCATTTCCTGGGTCTGCGCGTTGAACGCCTTGCAGAACTCCATGATGTTGATGCCGCGTTGACCAAGCGCCGGGCCAATCGGGGGCGACGGCGTAGCCGAACCCGCGGAGACCTGGAGCTTGAGCTGGCCTGCAATTTTCTTAGCCATCTCTATTCCTGCCTTTGTCTATGCCGGCTCCACGACCTGGGAAACACCGGCGGTTGCAGTCTGGTGGTGCGGTTCCTGCGACAGGCTAAAGCCGCATTCGCCTCCCACCGTTCTCAAGGCCGCGCGCCTCCGCGCCGCCTCCCCTGATCGCCGACAGGCGCCAAGGATTCGGATCAGCCCTTTTCGACCTGTCCGAATTCCAGATCGACAGGCACGGCGCGCCCGAAGATCGAAACTTCCACCTTGAGCCGCGCCCGCTCCTCGTCCACTTCCTGGACGAAACCATTGAACGACGCGAACGGACCATCCGAGACGCGGATCGCCTCGCCTATCTCGAAGGTGACCGAGGGCTTCGGCCGCTCGACGCCTTCCTGCACCTGATTCAGGATGCGCTGCGCTTCCGCCTCGGTGATCGGCACCGGCTTGGAGTCGCCGAGAAAGCCGGTGACCTTCGGCGTGTTCTTGACCAGCGAGAACACTGCATCGGTCAGATTGGCCTTCAAGAGCACATAGCCCGGGAAGAATTTGCGCTCGGCATCGACCTTGCGGCCGCGACGAACCTCGACGACCTTCTCGGTCGGCACCACGATCTGCTCGATATCGGCGGACAGGCCCTTCTGCTTGGCCTTGTTCTCGATGTCCTCGGCGACCTTCTTTTCAAAGTTCGAATAGGCGTGGACGATATACCAGCGCGTAGCCATTTTACGACTTCTCCGTAATCGCCGGACTTAGCGTCCAATTCCCAGAATCTGCTCGACCGCGAGGCCCATGAGCTGATCGGCGGTGAAGAAAAAGAGCATCGCGATCACAGCGAAGGCCAGAACCATCACCGTCGAGATCATCGTCTCGCGCCGCGACGGCCAAGTCACCTTGGCTGTCTCCGCGCGCACCTGCTGGAGAAAGACGAATGGATTTGTGGTTTTCGAAGCCATATGCCGCCTGTCTTCAAGACCCGTTGGCCGGGTCCCCTGGATGATCCCGCTGGCCGGGACGTGCCGCCTGGGTCCACTGTCGCGCCGAATCAGCGCAATCACTTCGCCCATGCAAATCAGACGCGTAAAGCCGGCTTCCCAGCTCCACGCGCCGCGTGTCTGTCCTGTCTACATAAAACCGATTCTTGATCCACGCAAGTGGCAAGTGTCCGCTTTATGACCAAACGCCGCCTCGGAACCATCCAGTCGTTCCGTCCCGGCTATGGCGCTCTTATGCCCGAATTGCCTCAATATGGCAAGCGGGTCGCCGAATTTCAAAGGCCACCGGCAAAAATGTCGTTTCTGATAGCCATTTCGAAAATGGCACGGGCAGCAGGGCTCGAACCTACGACCTGCGGTTTTGGAGACCGCCGCTCTACCAACTGAGCTATGCCCGTAACGTGCGCGTGTCGGCGCAACAGGCGCTTCCTAAAAGCTTCCGTGCGCTCTGTAAAGAGCAGCCGGATGCAGTTTCATTTTCTTTGCCAGAAATCCAGATTCTCTGCCGTCGGCAAAGGTCGCGCTGTCGGCCCGGCATGCAACGATTACGATTTTCCGGCTGGCGGCTTGTACGGGCCGCCAGGCACGCCCCAGCCCCAGGCTGGCATTGGTTCTGTCTCCGGATCGCAGGTCTCGCCGAGATTGGAATTCATCTTCGCCAATCGCGATCCCCATTCGACATAGCCCATGAAGGCGGAACGGAACTCGGGATCGTCGGGCAAGCCGACCTCGTCGGCGGCATCGGCCAGGAGGTTGATCCAGCGGCGGCGCTGCTCCTCGGTCAAATGCTTGCCCAGATGGTGCATGACCATCTCGCGGTGGCCGCCGAACTTTTCGCTGTAGCTTTTCGGCCCGCCGAAAACCTCGCCGATAAAGGCCGCGACATGCATAGGATGATCCGGCGACATGGCCTTGAAGACAGGCCCGACGATCGGGTCCTTCGCCACTTTGTCGTAGAAGGTTTCGGTCAGGCGGTTCAGCACCTCGATGCCGCCTGCCCATTCGTACAGTGTCGGAACGTCCTGGCTCATTCTCGATCCTCCGCCGGCCCCTGCGCTGCCAACGGCCACGATAGCGGCAAAATCGAGCGTGGCTCAACCTGCCTCGATGGCCAGTTTCCGCTGGGCACTCTTAGCAAAGCTCCTCCGGAGCACCCTACACTCCTCACTGCGACGGGGCTTGCGGCAGCTTTGGGAGTGAGACGCAATTCCCAGGCCACGCCGCGCCGAAAACAAAAAAGGCGGCCCGAAGACCGCCCTTTCCTTACCGAACCGGCAGCGCCGGATCGCTTATTCCTTGATGGTGACGACGATGCCGGCACCGACGGTGCGGCCGCCTTCACGGATGGCGAAGCGCAGCTTCTCTTCCATGGCGATCGGCACGATCAGCTCGACATCGACCGTGATGTTGTCGCCGGGCATCACCATCTCGGTGCCGGCCGGCAGCGACACGATGCCGGTCACGTCGGTCGTGCGGAAGTAGAACTGCGGACGGTAGTTGGTGAAGAACGGCGTGTGACGGCCACCCTCGTCCTTGGTCAGGATGTAGGCTTCGGCCACGAACTTCTTGTGCGGCTTCACCGTGCCGGGCTTGGCCAGAACCTGGCCGCGCTCGACGCCTTCACGGTCAACGCCGCGCAGCAGCGCGCCGATGTTGTCGCCGGCCTGGCCCTGGTCGAGCAGCTTGCGGAACATCTCGACGCCCGTGCAGGTCGTCTTGGTCGTCGGACGGATGCCGATGATTTCCAGTTCCTCGCCGACCTTGACCACGCCGCGCTCGACGCGGCCGGTCACCACCGTGCCGCGGCCCGAGATCGAGAACACGTCCTCGATCGGCATCAGGAACGGCTTGTCGAGCGGACGGACCGGCGTCGGGATGTAGGCATCGACCTGAGCCATCAGCTCGCGGATCGCATCCTCGCCGATCGTCTTGTTCGAATCCTCGAGCGCGGCCAAGGCCGAACCCTTGACGATCGGAATGTCGTCGCCGGGGAATTCGTTCTTCGACAGCAGCTCGCGCACCTCGAGCTCGACCAGCTCCAGCAGCTCGGCGTCATCGACCTGGTCGACCTTGTTCAAAAACACCACGATCGACGGCACGCCGACCTGACGGGCCAGCAGGATGTGCTCGCGGGTCTGCGGCATCGGGCCGTCGGCGGCCGACACCACCAGGATCGCGCCGTCCATCTGCGCCGCACCGGTGATCATGTTCTTCACATAGTCGGCGTGGCCGGGGCAGTCGACGTGGGCATAGTGGCGGTTGGCCGTCTCGTATTCGACGTGAGCCGTCGAGATGGTGATGCCGCGCGCCTTCTCTTCCGGCGCCGCATCGATCTGGTCGTAGCGCTTGTACTCGCCAAAATACTTCGTGATCGCCGCCGTCAGCGACGTCTTGCCATGGTCAACGTGACCAATCGTGCCGATGTTCACATGAGGCTTAGTGCGCTCGAATTTACCTTTTGCCATAGTCTCTTTCCTTGGACGGCCGGGACCTTCAGTTCAGTCGAATGCGGGGCGATTAGCGACAAAGGCCAAAAAACACAAGCGTCTTTTGGCCGGGTGCAGTCTCACTCGGTCCGAACCAGCGATCCGATTGCGGGGACATGACGCCGATATAGGAAGGTTCGGGACAAAATGAAATGGGCGCGGAGCCGACCGATCGAAGCCGGTATCGCGCTCTGTTCCCGCCAATCGCTGTCTGGTTCACGGCCAGTTGATGGCCCATTGCAGCCGCTGGCGAGGTCTGATTTCCTGACCGGATGCATTTCCTTCCGACGACCGTTCGCGGCCCGCTTTTCATGATCGTCTCGACCGGATCGTATCTCGTCAACGATACGATGATGAAACTCGCGACCACGGGCCTGCCCTCCTACGAAGTGCTGTTTCTGCGCGGCGCGGCCGCAACGCTCTGGGGCTTTCCGCTGCTGTTCCTGCTTGGCTACGGCAAACAGATCCCCCTGATCTTCGACGGCCAAGTGCTGCGCAGGAACCTGCTCGAACTGGCGGCGATCCTTTGCTATGTCGTGGCGCTCGCTAACATGCAGATCGCGGATTCCACCGCGCTCGGACAGATCACGCCGCTGCTGATGCTGGTCGGCTCCTCGATCCTGTTCGGCGAGCGCATCGGCGGCCAACGCATGGCGCTGATCGGGCTCGGCTTCATCGGCGCATTGATGGTGGCGCAGCCGACCATGCAGGGCATTTCGGTCTACGCCCTGCTTGCGCTCGGCAATGCGGCACTGGCAGCCGCGCGCGACCTTGCCGGCAGGCGCGTTTCGGCCGAGGTGCCGGGAATGATCGTGGCGATTTCCGCCGTCGTGGTGGTGCTGATCGGCTCGGGTGCGGCACATCTGGTTTCGGAGCGCTGGGTGGCGCCCGAGACGCGTCACCTGCTGCTGATGGCCGGCGCCGGATTTTTCCTGATCTTCGGCCATTTCTTCATCTTCATGGCCTACCGCATCGGACCGACCAGCGCCGTTGCGCCGTTTTACTACTGCTTCACCGTCTGGGCGGTCATTTCTGGCCTGCTCGTATTCAGACAACTTCCCAATGCGCTGGCCGTCTGCGGTATCCTGCTTGTCGTCGCCAGCGGGCTCGCCATCGTGTCGCTCGACGAACGCAAGCGCCGGCTCGCCTTGGTCGCTTGAGTCAATACGCAGACCGGCCGGCGGATGGAGCCGCAAACACGGCTCCATCCAACGCCCGCAGATGGCAGACGAAGAGCCGACGCGTCTAGATGGTGCGCTTGCCGCTGAACTGGTGATACGCCCACAGCACGACGACGGCGCCGACCACCGCAACGATCAGGCTCCAGATGTTGAGGCCGGTGACCCCCGATGCACCGAAAGCACTGAAGATCAGGCCGCCGACAACGGCACCGACGATGCCGAGCACGATGTCCATAATCAGGCCCTGGCCGGTCTTGTTGACGATCTTGCTGCCGATGAAGCCGGCGATCACGCCGAGAATGATCCAGCTGATGATACCCATTTTTTCCTCTCCATCCCCTGCCAACCCGACATTTTCATATGATTGTCAAAAGCTCAAGCCAGCTTGAAATTCTGCCTGCATGCGTCATTGTTGGAGATGGGCCGGGCTTGGTTGAGATGGAGGATCCACTATGGGACTTTTCGACAACGCCGTTCCCGGCGGCAACATCACCAAACCGCTGATGATCGCGCTCGGCGCGCTGCTGGTCGGCAAGATGCTGAGCGGCAGAAGCGCCGACCAGCCGGACCAGCAGACTCAAGCGCCTGCTCCGACCGAAGCCAACCCCGGCGACGGTGGCCTGCTCGGCGGTCTGGGCGGCCTGCTCGGCAAGCTCAGAGACGCCGGCCATGGCAATGTCGCCGATTCCTGGGTCGGCACCGGTCAGAACCAGTCGATCAACGCCAATGATCTGGGTGCAGCACTCGGGCCGCAGGTCATCCATGAGATCGCGCAGCGCACCGGCATGGACGAGCAGGAACTGCTCAAGCAGCTTTCCACCGCCCTGCCCGGCATCGTCGACAGACTGACGCCAAACGGTCAGGTGCCGCAGCAACACCAGGTGGCCTCCGCGTTCAACAGTTAACGCACGCATGCCCTGAAGCGCTGCGCGCTTTGCCGTGCAGCGTTGGGGTCTAGCGATGATGAGGAAGAGAATCTGGAGCGGATAGCGTGCGTAATTGGCGCCAGTAGGTGGGACTGTCGACCAGACATCCGACGCTCGTCGGAATGAACAGACCGATAGGCACTTCTCCCGTGTGGCTGCTGTCAGCCGACATGACCTGGGCGAGGACGCATTCCAGATGGTATCGGCTTGGCCGTCCTGCCGAGCGGTCCGGCCTGGATGCCTGAGTGGCGACGGCCATGGCTGCCAAAGATTCCCATCCCACTGAGGACCGTCATTTCAGGCGCCGCCACAAGGCGGCGGTAGCAGGCCTGCACCTGCCAACAGAGGTCGAGTTGTTGCGCAGCATGCCTTTTCTTTCCGACGACATGGCGACCGACATCCGGGAATTCGGCGAGCGCCTGTCGCGCAGGCTAAAGCACAAGCCGAAATTCGAAGTCGCTCCCCTCGTGGCTTGCCTTGAGGACCTGACGGTGGAACCAGAGCATCGAGGCGCTTCAGTGTGTTGAGTCGGCCATGGAAGCCGCGAGCGGCTTCAACACCGTGTCCGCGCGCGATGCCAGGCTGCGCATCCTTTTCTACCTCGCATCGTGTGGGGATCCCAAGGCAGCTGCCGCGATCGCCGGCGAGACAGCCGCGGTCGCATTTGGCGACGTTCGCGATCATAGCGACTTCAGCCATGTATCGCGTGCGCTCGCCTGGGCTCTGCTTGCCAACACCTATAGCCACATGCGCCGGGAAAAATGAACACGAGTGTCACATCACTTCCGATCCACCAGTCGACCGATATGCTCTAATGCCGTCAGTTTGTTCATCAGGCCAGCATTAGAAAGCCTGGGCGCATGGTCGAGACGCGGCCCATGATGCGGTCGCTGGGGTGAGAGGGTGTTGACGCTGGCACCGAGCGTTTCCTCAAGCGTGCGGGCAACGCCGTCGGCGTCAAGCAGAAGCATAGGCAGACGGTAGGCCTCGGCCCAGGCACGCCAGTCGGCGGCAACAAGTTCGAGATCGTCGGACACCAGCAGCGGCACCGTCAGCGTCGGATCAATGTGCAGAAGCTTGAGCTCCGATGTGATTTTTCCATCCGGATCCGCCATCGCGCAGGCGGCCACGCCGCGGAAAACCTTGGCGGGAAGGGCAATGATTGCCGGTACGTTGCTTAGATCCTGCGTGCGTCGGACCACCGCACCACGCTGGTTGAGCGTGAAGGTCACGTCGCCATAGTTGTCGCGCGTATAATAGCTCACCGTCTCCGGCAGCCGCGACGGGTCGAGACGCCTGTTGCGCCCGGTCCAAGAACTCGCCTCCGGTTCAGTATGAGTCCGCTCACCATCGTTCATCACTGGCACCTGGAAAGAGAAGGGTCCTGAAGCACAGCACGCAACCAATGCCCCGAGTGAGCCCCAATCCTTTGCGGCGCCGCCGTCTTCGGCTTGCGTCCAGCAACAGCTGCGTGCCTTCGCAATCTCTACCCCTATTGAGGTCGAACGGATGTACCCGGCTCGAACTCTCAGCAAATGTCCTACTGCCACGTAAAATAGCAGTGTATTCTGTATTAGCGATTACTAATTTATGTCAATTCTTCGGTAACTTTGGCATAGCCTCGATCAACACGAGGAAGTGATCCGAAGACGAGTCCACGCTTCCGACTTGCGGATGGCAGCTCTGCGGCCGCAGGTCGGGTGTTGGGTTGAGCGTTATCTGTGCTGCCGAGTTGCTGGTCAGCTATGTCAGAAAAGCGATCACTTCTCGCATCGCTTAACCTGAAAGACGTACGGGAATCGGTCGATTTGCAGTAGCACTGAAGAACAATGCGGTATGGTCGAAAGAACCGGGCCTACCAATCGCCGGTTTCTCGGTTCCAGCCAATTTTCGAACTGCGATCACACAGCGCCGCCGAAATGAGCGAAAGCTGCTGTAACGCCCACCCGCATTCGGATTCGAATTTCTTGAGCAACGACGTCGTCGGCGCTTCCAGACATGGACCGACCTCATTCAGCGGATTCTCCTCAACACCTGACTGCGAACCCAGTCCGACTGCAGACGACAACATTATCACTGTCGAGGTCTTCCAGACTGTATGATAGATTGCAATCTGCCTCGGTCGCTCGTTGGCAGGACGGCTTCATTCCGACTGCCATTCGCCCCGTCGCGAGGGGTCAGCGAATCCTTTGCATTGTTTCCAAGTCGGACCGACGCCTTGTGGCGGCTCCCACTCTCAAGATCACCTGCTTATGCCCGGATTTCCGGGACTTTCCCGCGCTCGAGGCCCCTTCTGCAAGCCTCCCATGACCGGCATGACTTCCATGTGCTGGCCGCCGAAACGAACATATCGAATCCTTGGGGTTGCCTGGTCCGGAGTCCCACTTGCAATGCGCGACCTTGAAAGGACTCCGGGGTCAGAAAGCACATTGTTGACAACGGCTTAGTCAAGACATCGGGGTTGACGCCGCTGCTACGGCGCCATAGGCCAGTCGTCCACCCGTGGAGCTAATCCGGAAAGGACCTTCGGCAGATGGGTGGCCTCGGTGTCCAACTACCCGCCAACACGTCCATAGCCTCATCAGGATAGCGACCGTTCTCAAGGATCACAAAACGCGGCTGGTCCAAGCCAGGGTGCCAGCGACGGTCATGGGCAAGCTCGCCGCCTCGCCCGAACACCTGCCCCAGGTCCTCGCCGAGTTCGAAGCCGGACGGAAACTGACCGGCAAACAGGTTACCGCCATCATCGGCGGCGAGGAAGAGGTTCAAGCTTCCGACCTGCCAAACGCCGGCGGCATCGCCGGGCTCCGGGCGAACGCGCAGGCGAAGCTGAAGGTCGGCATCTCGGAATTCGCCCGGAACATCGCCGAGGTCATGAGCCATATCGAAACAGCGCTCGCCCGGGCAATGGAGGGCAAGCGGGTGCTGAAGGGCCAACTGGCAGACAAGATCGAGCGCCTGGCGAGGCTTGCCCGGTTCCAGATCGAGAACGTGACCCTGTTGGTCGAGCTCAATCCGGGCAATTCGGCAGCCTCCCAGGTGATCCGCTTCCCGCAAGGAAGCAAATGGCTGCAGGTATCGGAACTTCTGTGGACCCTGGGCGGGCGCGGCAGCTGGCCTCGGGAGGAACTGGCTCCTTGGCTGTACGCCGAGGTGCTCCCGCTTCTCACCTGGTCGATCGATAGCGGCAAACGGCCCAAAGAAGCCGAGGCTTTGAACGCGGAGCCAAATCGGTAAAATGATTTGACAAAGCGCGTGAAGAAAAAAGACGCGGGCGGCTGGGATCGCTTCCTTCCGGCCCTCCCCCTGCCAGCCGATGTAAAGGCGAGTGGGCTCAGACACGTGTCAATTGCCGGAGGCTGTGGGGCACGGGAACTAAGTTTGGAATGCTGTTCGACTGTCGGCACACGACAGCTTGTCCACCCAACGCGGACAAGCTGTCTGGAATCTACAAAGATCATCTCTGTAAACCATTGATATTGCTTTAATTTTAACTGGCACGCCTATTGCTTCGTTCATGCCACCAATGGTGGAGGAGCCGTATCCTGGCCTTAACGGCGCCAGAGGCGAACAACCTCCACGAACGCAACCAAACGGGGGACAATTGCTACAGCTGAAGCAGAAACGGCACGGCGAGGGCTGTCTTGATGGCAAGTCGCTGCTTGCCTAGGCCACGGTCGAAATCCCGATCCTTTGGGGCGTCTGGCAGGCCCCGAGAGTGCCACTGCTCTGTCTTTTTTGACACGCCACCGGCGGAGCGTCTCGCCGGACCCCGCCGGTGGACGAAGCCAGCCCGGCAATCACAGGGTGGAATATGATCGTTCGCGAAACGCCAAGCCTTCTCACTTTATTCCTGGAAATCAGGGGCTCCGTCATTCGGCGGATCTATCCCAGGGTGCTGATCGTCATGGCGCTGTCAGTGTTCGTCGTCTGGGGACACAGTCGTGAGCCGCAGTTTATACCGTTGGTGGACGGGGCGCCTTTTTCACTCGTCGGCATCGCGCTGTCCATCTTCCTGGGCTTCCGGAACAATGCTTGCTACGACCGCTGGTGGGAAGGCCGCAAGCTTTGGGGGCGCCTGCTCGCGGCCAGTCGGGATCTCGCCCGTCAGACCATCGTGCTGACCCGGCCGGACGGAACAGCCACCGGCGCCCGTGCACGTCTTGTCCACTTGAATATCATATTCGTTGACGAACTCGTGCGCCACCTGCGCTATCATGACCGCCCGAACAAAACGGCGGATGCAACTCTCTCGCCCGAAGAAAAAAAGGCTCTGTCGACGACCCGCAACGTGCCGGACTATATATTGCGGTTGATCGGTGAGGCGTTTGCGCGGCTTCGTTGTACCGGTGCCATCAGCGACATAGAGTTCTCCATATTCGACCGTACCCTCTGTGAGCTGAATGGCGTGCTTGCCGGCTGCGAGCGGCTTCGCAACACGCCAGTGCCTTTCGGCTACACGCTCCTGCTTCACCGGACGGCGTACCTGTTCTGCTTCATGCTGCCCTTTGGTCTTGCCGACGTTCTCGGTGCTCTCACGCCCGTCGCGGCCGGAGTAGTCGCCTACACGTTCTTTGGGCTGGATGCGCTCGGCGACGAACTTGAGGCACCCTTTGGAATATTGCCGAACGACCTGCCAATAGCCGCCATCGCGAAAACGATCGAAATCAGCCTGCGGGAGGCCCTCAAGGAGGGTGATCTGCCCGAAATGCCGAAGCCGGTAGATACCATTTTACTATGAATTTGCCTGCTGGCTCGGAAACCAACTTGCTGCCGCTTGGCTGCAAAGGAGACGCGATACCAGGGTAGCATGGATAATTTGTCCGGGGCCCTCCGGACATTTTGTCCGTAGCCAACGAATAACCAGGCCATAAGCCGTTGATTCTTAATCAATCAGATTTGGCACGCCTGTTGCACAGGCATTCTTCGCCAGGGACGGTCGACATCGGTGGCGGGTTTGGGAGTTTCATCGCCGCGTTCGCCAAAGCGGCAGATGCGGCACAGCCTTAGCCAGCCATAAGGTTCAACGTGGACGCTGCAATGGACCAGTGTTATCGTTTGAAGAAACGAACGGCGCGGACAGCGCCGCAACAAGACGACGCACGACTACCGACTTCGGAGAGCGCTCTTGTCAGAAGATCATCTTCTACCAGCGCGATTGACATGCAGATCCGGTTTATCGGGACACAACCTCTTTTGAACGGTTCGCGAGGTAAGGCAATGAACTTGAATCGCCGAGGTTTCATCAAGCTGACAGCGGCTGGATTGGCAGCATCCAGCATGGGTGCGTTGGGTTTCGGCCATGTCGGCGAAGCGCTTGCCTCCTCTGTCCGCGCCTTCAAGCTGGCCGCCACAACGGAAACCCGCAACACCTGCACCTATTGTTCTGTGGCATGCGGCATCCTGATCTACAGCGTGGGTGACCGGGCAAAGAATGCTCGTTCCAACATCATCCACATCGAAGGCGATCCAGACCATCCCGTGAACCGCGGAACATTGTGTCCGAAGGGATCGGCTCTGCTGGATATCGTTCACGCGCCAACGCGGCTGACGGCGCCACGCTACCGCGCGCCGGGAACGAACGAGTTCAAGGAGGTCACCTGGGACTTCGCGCTCGACCGCATCACGCGGCTGATGAAGGACGACCGCGACAAGAACTTCGTTGCCAGGAACAAGGACGGCGCCACCGTCAACCGCTGGACCAGCGTTGGCATGCTGGCGGCTTCCGCGTCGTCCAGCGAAACCGCTTTCCTCACCTGGAAGGTGGCCCGCTCCCTCGGCATGGTGGTGTTCGACAACCAAGCGCGTGTCTGACACGGACCGACGGTGGCCAGTCTGGCTCCAACATTCGGTCGCGGTGCAATGACCAACACCTGGCAGGACATCAAGAATGCCAACGTGGTGATCGTGATGGGCGGCAACGCCGCCGAAGCGCATCCCTGCGGCTTCAAATGGGTCATCGAAGCGAAGATCGAGAACGGCGCCAAGCTCGTCGTGGTCGACCCACGCTTCACTCGAACAGCGTCAGTCGCCGATCTCTATGCGCCGATCCGCCCGGGCACCGACATTGCCTTCCTGAACGGCCTCATCCGCTATCTGCTGGAGAAGGACAAAATCCAGCATGACTACGTGCGGGCCTTCACCAATGCCGGTCTGATCGTGAAGGAGGAGTTCGGTTTCCAGGACGGCCTGTTCACCGGCTACAACGAGGAGACGCACAGCTACGACAAGTCGAGCTGGGAATACGAGTTCGACGAGCAGGGTTTCGCCAAGGCCGATGACACCTTGCAGCATCCGCGCTGCGTCATCAACCTGCTGCGAAAACATGTCGACCGCTACACCCCTGAGATGGTGTCGCGCATCACCGGCACGCCGCAGGACAAGTTTCTGCAGGTCTGCGATCTTCTGGCGACGACCGCGGCTCCGGACAAGGCTCTGACATCCCTGTTCGCACTCGGGTGGACCCAGCACTCGGTCGGGTCTCAGAACATCCGCACCATGGCCATGGTGCAGCTTCTGCTCGGCAATATCGGCGTCGCCGGCGGCGGCATGAACGCCCTGCGCGGTCATTCCAATATCCAGGGCCTGACGGATATCGGTCTACTCTCCAACCTGATGCCTGGCTACATGACGCTGCCGGGCGACAAGGAGACGACCTTCGACGACTACATGAAGACGCGTCAGTTCGTTCCGCTGCGGCCTGGACAGATCAGTTACTGGCAGAATTATCGCAAATTCTTCGTCAGCTTCCAGAAGACGATGTTCGGAGCTGCCGCGAAACCCGAAAACAACTGGGCCTACGACTGGCTGCCGAAGCTGGACATACCGCTCTACGACATCATCAAGGCTTTCGAGATGATGAGCAACGGCGAGATGACCGGGTACATCTGCCAAGGCTTCAATCCGCTCCAGGCCTTCCCGGATCGAGGCAAGATCCGGCGCGGGCTGAGCAAGCTCAAATTTCTGGTGACGATGGACCCGCTCGACACCGAGACGTCACGGTTCTGGGAGGATTTCGGGCCACAGAATCCGTCCGATCCGGCGGAAGTCCAGACCGAAGTCTTCCAACTGCCGACGAGTTGCTTCGCCGAAGAGAACGGATCGCTGGTGAATTCGGCGCGTTGGCTGCAATGGCACTGGAAGGCCGCGGAGCCGCCAGGCGAGGCCCAGTCCGACATCTGGATCATGGCAAACCTGTTCCGCCGGTTGAAGGAGCTCTACCAGAAGGAAGGTGGTCCGTTCACGGATGCGATGATGAATCTCACCTGGGATTACGTAGATCCGACATCTCCCGATCCGGAAGAATTGGCCAAAGAGATGAACGGACGGACACTGGCCGACATCAAGGACACCGCGACCGGCGCGGTGACGCTCAAGGCCGGGCAACTGCTCGACAGTTTCGCGCAGCTCAAGGATGACGGCACGACGGTGTCCGGCTGCTGGATCTTCACCGGGTGCTACACCGAAAAAGGCAACCAGATGGCCCGGCGGGATACCACCGATCCGCGGGACCAGGGCATTGCTTCGGGTTGGGCCTGGGCGTGGCCAGCCAATCGGCGCATCCTTTACAATCGCGCCAGCGCCGACCTGAACGGCAAGGCCTGGAACCCGAAGAAGCCTGTCATCGAATGGACCGGCGAACGCTGGGCCGGCATCGACGTGCCCGATATCCCGCCGACAGCCGGCCCATCCACCGGCGTCGGACCATTCATCATGAATGCCGAAGGCCTCGCACGCCTGTTCGCGCGCAACACCATGGTCGAGGGGCCGTTCCCCGAACACTACGAGCCCCTCGAGTCACCCGCCGAGAACGTTCTGCATCCGAAGGTCCGATCCAATCCGGTGGCGCGTGTGTTTCCGGACGACCGCAAGAACTTCGGCGCGGCGCCGGACTTTCCCTATGTCGCGACAACGTACCGGCTGACCGAACACTTCCACTACTGGACCAAGCATGCGCTGATCAACGCGATCCTGCAGCCGGAAGAGTTCGTCGAGATCGGCGAGGAACTCGCGAAGGAGAAGGGCATAGGCCAGGCGGACTGGGTGAAAGTCTCGTCGAAGCGCGGTGAGGTCGTCTGCAAGGCCTATGTCACCAAGCGCATCAAGCCGCTCATGGTCGACGGCAAGCCGACGCATGTGATCGGCTGCCCCATCCATTGGGGTTTCACCGGACAGGCTCGCAAGGGCTACGGAGCCAACACGCTGACTCCGTCAGTTGGCGACGCCAACACGCAAACGCCGGAATTCAAGGCGTTCCTCGTGAACGTCGCGAAGTCGAACGGTCCGGAGGTCTAGAGGGCGGCCATGAGCGATCTTCAAGCACAAGACTTCATCCGCATCTCGGCCACGACGCTGACCCCGCCGACTGTTCGCAACCACGAGCAGGAAGTCGCCAAGCTCATCGACGTCTCGCGCTGCATCGGCTGCAAGGCCTGTCAGTCGGCATGCATGGAATGGAACAATCTGCGCCCCGAAGTCGGACACTTCGAAGGCAGCTACGACAATCCGATGGATCTCGGACCCAGCGTCTGGACGCTGATGCGCTTCGCCGAATGGGAAAATGAGAAGGGCGATCTGGAGTGGCTGATCCGCAAGGATGGCTGCATGCATTGCGAGGACCCCGGCTGCCTCAAGGCATGCCCGGCCCCTGGCGCCATCGTCCAGCACGCCAACGGCATCGTCGATTTCATCAGCGAGAACTGCATCGGTTGCGGCTATTGCGAGAAGGGATGCCCGTTCAACATTCCGCGCGTCAGCCAGGTCGACCACAAGTCGTACAAATGCACTCTGTGCTCGGACCGCGTGACGGTCGGCCTCGAGCCCGCCTGCGTCAAGGCCTGCCCGACCGGCGCGATCATGTTCGGCTCGAAGACCGACATGACCGAATGGGCTGGCGAGCGCGTGGACGAGCTGAAATCGCGCGGCTTCGAAAACGCCGGCCTCTATGATCCGCCGGGCGTCAGCGGCACGCATGTGATGTATGTCCTGCAACACGCCGACAAGCCCGCCATCTATGCCAACCTGCCGGAAGACCCGCACATCAGCGAGTTCGTCGGTTTCTGGAAAGGGCTGGTCAAGCCGGTGGCGTTGGCGGGCATGGCTTTCACGGCGGCGGCGGCATTCCTCCACTGGATCACGGTCGGTCCCAACAAGGTCGACGAAGAAGATAGTCATCATGCCGAGGACCTGATCCGATCGACGAAGGAGAAGTCCGCATGACCTATCCGAAGGGCACGATCATTCGGGCCAGCGCGATGATGCGCATCAATCACTGGCTGACCGCGGGATGCTTCGTGCTCCTCGTCCTGTCGGGGCTAGCGATGTTCCATCCCTTGCTGTTCTGGCTGTCCAACCTGTTCGGTGGTGGCCAATGGACCAGGGCTGTTCACCCCTGGATCGGTTGCGTGCTGTTCGTGAGCTATCTCTGCCTCATCATCCAGTTCTGGCGCGATAACTTGCCGAGCATGGGTGATGTCAGATGGATGGCCAAAATCAACCGCGTCATCGTCAACGACGAAGAGGACGTCCCCGAGGTCGCCCGATTCAACGCCGGCCAGAAACTCGTGTTCTGGGGCATGGCTTTTCTGGTGCCGGTGTTGTTCTTCACCGGCCTGACCGTTTGGGAGGTCTATTTCAGCGCCTATACCTCGATCGAGACGCAGCGCATCACGTTGCTCATCCACAGCCTCTGCGCAATCGGCGCGATCATCCTTTGGATGATCCACGTCTACGCCGCGATCTGGGTCAGCGGGTCGATGCGCGCCATGACGCAGGGCTATGTGACTCCCGGCTGGGCGTGGCGTCATCATCGCCTGTGGCTACGCCGTCTGGCGCAGACGCAATCGCGCGGGCCGACCCCGGGCGCCAATCGCGATCTCGGCAGGTGAGGATTTGATTTGAGGCAAGGCGGCAGCCCAAGCACCGGGAAATGGCAGGGATCGGCGACTGGCGGCGTCACGTCGCCGGACACCGTGGTCCTGCCCGATCCTGGCGCACGCTTCACTGCGACCGCGGTGCGCCTAGCGACGCTTGCGTTGGATCACCCGATGGAGGGCTGGCTGTCGTTCATGGCGCGCCTGGCTTCGGCACAGCGACAGGCGCTCGACGCCGTCTCGGCCATCGAAGGCGCATCGTCGTCGACCATCGATCAGGCCGTGGAAGCAGGCATGCCGCCTTATGCCGCCGACGGACATCGTCGCGATCCAGCCTGGCGGACAGCGCTGGCGTCCATCCTGGACGAGATCGAGGCCCGCCCCTTGCCAACCCAGGCGCGCGAGGTCATTGCCAGGCTCCGCACCGCCGAAGCGACCGCCATCGAGGCGTTTGCCGAACGATTCCTCCACGGCGATGTCCAGGTCGAGGAAGCCGGCGAAGCGCTTTATGTCGCGGCGGCGCTTCAGGTCTATTTCTCGACGCTGGCAGCAAGACTGCCGGCCGGCAAGCTTCAACTTCTCCAGCAGCCAGGCCTATGCCCCTGCTGCGGGTCGACCCCGAGCGTTGGCCTGGTTACAGCGACGGGCAAGACCCCCGGCATCCGCTATCTTTATTGTTCGCTGTGCTCGACAGCCTGGGTGCACGTTCGTGCCACTTGCATCACCTGCGAGGATACGCGTACCGTCGCGCTCGAGGGGATCGAAGGCGACACCGGCCTGGTAAGAGCCGAAACGTGCAACGCCTGCCACACCTACTCGAAGCTGATTTATCAGAAGCAGGATATGCAGGCTGATCCATATGCGGACGATCTCGCCAGCCTTGGCATCGATATCCTGGTTGCCGAGGCGGGTTGGTCGCGTCATGCGCCAAATCCGCTGCTGCTGGTTGCCTAGAAGTGGATAGGAGGTCGGCAACAATGACAAGCCAAGTCGCCAGATCGGGGATGGATCCATTGATGCCGACTTCGAGCGTTCGCCTCACCGATCTCGCCCATGGCGGGGGGTGCGGCTGCAAACTGGCGCCGTCGGTGCTTCAGAAGCTGCTGGCCGGCCAGCCGTCTTCCGCGCCGTTCGCACAGCTCCTTGTCGGCACCGAGACCGGCGACGACGCCGCGGTCTGGCAAATCGACGAAGAGACCTGCGTGATCGCGACGACCGATTTCTTCATGCCCGTCGTCGACGATCCGCGCGATTTCGGACGCATTGCCGCGGCCAATGCGGTGTCCGATATCTACGCCATGGGCGGAAAGCCGATCATGGCTCTGGCCGTTCTCGGCATGCCGCTCGGGAAATTGCCGATCGAGACGGTCCGCGCCATCCTGGAAGGCGGCGCGTCGATCTGCGCCGAGGCAGGCATTCCCGTCGCGGGCGGCCACTCGATCGATTCCGTCGAGCCGATCTACGGGTTGGCTGTCATCGGCCTCGGAAGCCCGCGCACCATCCGCAGGAACTCCGGCTCGCGGCCGGGGGATGCGCTCATCCTGACCAAGGGCATCGGCGTTGGCGTCTACTCCGCGGCATTCAAGAAGCTGCAGCTGCCCGAAGCGGCCTATGCCGAAATGATCGCGTCGACGACACTGCTGAACAGGATCGGCGGCGATCTCGCCCAAGATGACGATGTGCACGCGATCACCGACGTAACGGGTTTCGGTCTACTGGGCCATGCCCTGGAGCTTGCGCGGGGAAGCAATGTGCACGTGACCATCGAGAGCGCTCGCATTCCGTATCTTGCCGAGGCCGAGGCGCTCGCCAAGGCAGGCTTCATCACCGGAGCGTCAAACAGAAACTGGGCGAGCTACGGGGAGCAAGTCCTGCTGCCGCCCGACACGCCGGAATGGCGGCGCGCGCTGCTCACCGATCCGCAGACATCCGGCGGCCTGCTGGTTGCCTGCGCGGCCGAACGGGCGGAACCGCTTCGGGCAAGAATCGTAGCCGCGGGTTATCCGCGCGCGAGCATCGTCGGTGCAGTATCGGCCGGCGACGGCACTGTCGTTGTGGCTTAACGACATCATTCGCGCAATGGCCTGCTTAGGCTGGTGCGGCGGTGCCCTTTGCAACGACCGCGGTGTGGATCTCTTCCGTCAGCTTGTTGTTGAGCTGGATCAGCCGCTGCAATTCGTCCTGGATCCTCAAGAGCGCCTGAGCGTCCCTGTAGGTCTGCAGCGCCTGTTTGTCGGAAGCCGCGGCCGCAACCTTCTGCCCCACCATGATCACCGAAAGCAGAACCAACTGCAGAAATGTCTGGGCGACCCAGGCAATCAGTGTGGCCACGCCGCCATAGATCGCCGACGGCAGGCTGATAAGGGCAATTCCCCCAAAGGCGTAAGCGCACCACATCGTGCCGACGATGTTGGTGATGACCACGGCTATCCGGCCGTTGAGGCCTAGGTTTTCATGCTTGGTAAGGTGTGGCCCGGTCTTGTCGCGTTCCTTGATTCGCGGGTCCGGAGTGTGTTCGACGTTCGTCATTTTGTCCTCATCGCAAAGTCGGTTTGTCCCTCAGGGTGGGCAGCGGTGTCGGACATGGCCTCGACCGCGAGCGGACAATGAGGGCTCTAATCTTGCTCCATGGCGATCTCGTTGTTGCGCGATATCTAATACAGCATGATATCTATTTGAAATACATGGACAACTTGTCCATTCAACCGGACAAGATTTCCAACCCTAACGGAAGGTAGCACGACGTCGCGATCTCACGGTGGTGTCGGGCAGAGGTTCCGGGATGATGGCGGAAGAGAGCGGGAGTCGAACCCACCAAAGACAGTCTCGCTGCCTCACTCGGATTTGAAGTCCGAACGCCCCACCGGGGACGATTCTCTTCCAGGATCACTCCGATCACGACGCGGCTGAGGCGTCAACGGACCGAACAAATCCAGACGATGCCTGTTGGTACGACGCTGGTCGCCCCGGCTAAGGGTGACCCCGTGGCGATCGAAAAATTCGAGTATCTGGATCGCGACCTTGCGGCCATTGTCCAGTCGATCGCGAAACTGGGCCGCCGTGAAGGCACCATTCCCCGAGGGACCTGCAAGGTCGGCGGCGATGGCGACCATCTGGCGAACCGTGCTGCGCAGGAAGAAGTGGTCGATCGCCACCTCGTCGACGAAACCGAGCCGACCGACCAATTTCAGGAGCCGCCGGATATCGCGCTCCCCCTGCCCCGTCAGCACTGCAATATCGCGCACGCGCGGCGGCCTGTACTGGGCCGCGCCGCCGAGCAACGACTCGACGGCATGCCAGAGCGCTTCGTCCTTTGGGGTGAGCCGGACCGTGTGCGTCGCCAGACGCACGAACGCGCCGTCCAGCGCGATGGCATGGTCGCGTGCCACCTTCTGCAGCGCGGCGGCAAACACGGCGGCAGGCAGCCGCGGCTGCAACAGCAGGCGGAGCTTTTCGCGGCCGATGCCTTGCAGGTCCGGATATTGCGCGTGGAAGGTGGCAAGCGCGTTGAGCAGCGCCGATGTGTAGGCATGCCACCGCGAGCGCGAAACGGCGATCCGGTCCGCCTCGACGGGCAGGACGATCGCATCCACCGCGGCCGGCAGGCTCTCCCGTTCGCCCGGTGCCAGCGCGCGATCGCTGGCGAAGCCACCCACATCTTGGAAATAGGGGCTTGTTTCGAGCAGCGCGGCGAAGGCCTGTCGCGGATCGCTCAAGGACAGCGCGGCACGCAATGCCGCGCGCTCGGGCGTTCGCCGCCGCCGTGCCGGCGGTCTCAGGTCGAGGAACTGTCCGCCGCCCATGGTCCTCTGGGCCGAAGTGTCCCGGATCACGAAGCGATCGAGCGCAGCCGCCGCGATCGGGCGATCCAGGACCAGTTGCACATCCGCGCCCATGCCAGGATCGAGCGCCGCCTCGCCCAGGAGGACGACATGGGCGCCGACCTCGGCCGAGGCATGATGCAGGCGCACCGGGAACCATTGCCGCAATCCCTTGCTCTCGCTCGGCAGCAGCTTCAACCTGGCGTCGATACGGTCCGTCGGCGCATGCAGTTCCGGATCGAGCACCATATCGCCACGGTGGACGGCCTCCTTGGAAATCTCCTCGCCCTGCAGGTTGAGCGCACAACGATCCCCGGCACGGCCTGACTCCGCCGGCTCGTTCTGCACGTGCAGCGACCGCACGCGCGCGGCCAATCCGAAAGGACTTATGCGCACCCGATCGCCGACCCGCACTGTTCCGGTCAGGATGGTTCCAGTCGCCACCACGCCGATCCCGGCAAGCGTGAAGACACGGTCGACGGCCAACCGGAAACGCTGGTCGGCGCTGGAACGCGGCAGCTCGCCGGCGGCGGCGGCCGCCAGCCGGCCGCGCAGATGCTCGACGCCTTGGCCGGTTACGGCGGATACCGGCAGCACATCGGCGCCTTCCAAGGCGGTCTCTGCGACCATTGCGCGAATCTCGGCGCTCACCTGCGCAAGCCGCTCGGGCGTCGCAAGGTCCGATTTGGTCAGGGCGATGATGCCCCGCCGGATTCCAAGCAGGTCGATGATTGCCAGATGCTCGCGAGTTTGCGGCATGATGCCGTCGTCGGCCGCCACGACCAGCAGCGCGAAGTCGATGCCCGTTGCTCCGGCGAGCATCGTGTGGACAAAGCGCTCATGCCCCGGAACGTCGATGAAGCCGAGCCGTCGGCCGCCCTCGACCGGAAGATAGGCGAAGCCGAGGTCGATGGTGATGCCGCGCGCCTTTTCTTCCTTCAGCCGATCGCCCTCGACCCCTGTCAGCGCTTTGACGAGAGCCGTTTTTCCGTGGTCGATATGTCCGGCGGTGCCGATAATCATGGATGCTGCCGAGCGTCGACCGGCCCCCTTGCCGCCAGTTCGGCCAGCGTCGAGACAAAGGCGTCTTCGTCGGTCAGGCAGCGCAGATCGAGAACCAGGCCGCCATCCGCGGTGCGGCCGATGACGGGCCTCGTCAACGCGCGCAGCGCCGCGGCCAGCCGGTTCAGCGCGCCGCTGCCCGATCGCGGCCGAACCGCGAGGCCGGCGCTCGCGATCGTATCGAGCGGCAGGGCGCCGGATCCGATCTGGCTGTCGCAAGCGCATAGCGAGACCTCAAACTCGTTGCCCACCGCTTGCGCCAGCATCGGCTGCAGGCGACGCGCCTGCGCCTCGATGTCCTCTCTGGGGCGGGCGAGCAGCCTGAGCGTCGGCAGGCGTTCGGCCAGCCGGTCAGGATCGAGATAGAGTTTCAAAGTGGCCTCGATCGCCGCAAGCCTGATCTTGTCGACGCGCAGCGCCCGCTTCATCGGATTGTGGTTCACCGCCGCTATCAGATCCGCGCGCCCGACGATGAAGCCTGCCTGGGGGCCGCCCAGCAGCTTGTCGCCGGAAAAGGTCACTATGCCCGCCCCCTGCTGGACGGCCTCGCGAACGGTCGGCTCGTCGCGCATCCCATAGCGCGACAGATCGGCCAGCGAGCCCGATCCGAGATCGTTGACAAGAGAGACCCCGGCGGCATCGGCTATGGCTGCAAGCTCGGCAGCGCCGACTTCGGCGGTGAAGCCCTGGATGCGGTAATTCGATGTATGAACCTTGAGGATGGCGCCCGTCCGCTCACCGAGCGCGGCGCGATAGTCCTTGGCATGGGTACGATTGGTGGTTCCCACCTCGACCATCAGCGCGCCGGCGCGGGCCATGATGTCGGGCATGCGGAACGCCCCGCCGATCTCGATCAATTCGCCGCGCGAGACGATCGCCTCGCGACCTTGCGAAAGCGTGTTGAGCGCGAGCAGGACCGCGGCGGCATTGTTGTTGACGACGGTTGCGTCTTCCGCGCCGGTCAGTTCGCACAAGAGTCCGCGCACATGCTCGTCGCGCTCGCCGCGTTGGCCAGTTTCGAGATCGAATTCGAGCGCCACGGCGTCGCGCATCGCCCCTGTTGCCGCCTCGATCGCCGCTTCGGCAAGCAAGGCGCGTCCGAGATTGGTGTGCAACACGGTGCCGGTCAGGTTGAACAGCGGACGCAGGTCCGAACGGTATTTCTGCTCCAGCCTGATCAGCGAATTGGTCAGAAGATCTTCCGCCGACGCAACAGGCGCGCCAGCCATGATCTCCTTTCGCGCCGTGTCGATCGCGCCGCGGATCGCATCCGTCACGGCTGTTCGCCCAAACCGGTGAAACAGAGCCGGCGGCACCCGCTCGAGAAGCGTCGCGACAGAGGGCAGCTTGCGCATGCCCGCCATGGTTTCGGTCATGGGCGCCTCACCGATCGCGGATCTCCTTCGATATCGGCTGCATCGTTTCTTATGTCAGCCGTTGTTCCACGATAGCACGTTGATCCCGCCGATTTCATTCTGCTTTGGAGGCCGCACGCTGCTGCGATGGATTGAGCGCGCCCTTCCTGGCCCTGCCCTGCGTGATCAGACGGGCGCTGCGATGGCCGCTGAAGTGAATCCAGACCCAGTTCAGCGCGACCGCAAGCCGGTTCCGCAGTCCAATAAGGAAGAAGATGTGGGCGACGCCCCAGAGCCACCAAGCCAGCCGGCCCTTGAGCTTGACCCAGCCGAAGTCGACGATGGCGGCCCGCTTGCCGATCGTCGCGAGATTGCCGGCGTTCTTGTACGCGAAGGGCGGCGGCGTGTAAGCGCCCCGCAGGCGCGCCTTGATCACGTCGGCGACATAGCGTCCCTCCTGCTTGGCGGCGGGCGCCACGCCCGGGACCGGCTTTCCGTCCTCGGTTTCAACATGAGCCGTATCGCCGACGGCAAAGATATCCGGATGCCCCGGCACGGTCAGATCTGGCTGCACGAGGATCCGGCCGGCGCGATCGGCCGGCGCATTGAGCCAATCGGCGGCAGGCGAGGCGGCAACGCCCGCCGCCCAGAGAATGGTTTTTGCGGGGAGAAACTGCCCGCCGAGTTCGACGCCGTCCTCCCCACATTGCGAGACGGCGTGTCCCAGCTTGATCTCGACGCCAAGGCGGGTGAGCGCGCGCTCGGCGTAGGCGGACAGATCCTCGGTGAAGCCAGAAAGGATGCGGGGGCCTGCTTCGACCAGGACGACGTGTACACTTCGCGTATCGAAATTGCGAAAGTCGTTGCGCAGCGTGTCCCGGGCAAGCTCCGCGATCGTGCCGGCCAGTTCCACGCCCGTCGGACCCGCGCCGATGACCACGAATGTCAGATACGCGGCCCGTTCGGTTTCATTCTTTTCCCACTCCGCCTGCTCGAAAGCAGCCAGTATCCGCCGCCTGATGGTGGTGGCATCCTCGAGCGTCTTCAGGCCCGGCGCGTATGGTTCCCATTCGTCGCGACCGAAATAGGCGTGGCGGGCCCCGGTCGCCAAAATCAGGGTATCGAAGGAGATCGGTTCCTCGTCCTCCAAAAGGACCTTCCTGTCCTGCGTATCGATGCCGACGACCGTACCGAGCAATGTCGTGACGTTCTTGTGGCTGCTGAGAAGGGATCGGATCGGCCAGGCGATCTCGGAGGTCGCGAGCGAAGCGGTCGCAACCTGGTAGAGCAAGGGCTGGAAGAGGTGATGGTTGCGTCGATCGATCATCGTCACGCGCACGGGAGCGCTTGCAAGTCCGCGAGCAGCCTCCAAGCCGCCGAAGCCGGCTCCGACGATGACGATGTGATGAAGCTGATCCGTCACCATTCAAGGATCCAATTCGTTTCGCGCGGGATAGATGACCTTTCCACCGGGTTGAACCACAGCACCCTCGGTGAGGCGAGCAGGCACTAGGCGGCCCTGCCCCAAAATGTGGAAAACGGTTTCCCCGACGGCGACGAGATAGTCGGCGACGATGCGGCGATGGCACCGACACCACAACGCCTCAGAGCACATGATCGCGCAGCGCCGTTCGCGCTGGTGGAGCAATAGCTCGATGCCTGCGTGAAACTGTGGCGAAAGCGCATAGTCGGCATAATTGTGGAAGCTCTGGTTCGTCCAGAAACCGTTGATGTCAGGCGGCAGGCCCGGCGTCCTGCCGCGAAGTCCGCCGAGGGCTGAAACGTATTCGTATGATATGCGGAAAACTGACAAAGCGCCGCGCAACCTGTCTTGATTGAACTGCGGGTTGGCCCTGGACATGGGCACCTCGCCGCGCAACCTGTCTTGGTTGAACTGCGGGTTGGCCCTGGACATGGGCACCTTCCTTATATCAGTAACAAGGTCGATACCGACTCCGTTCAACAGAGCGACGAACTCTTCGAGGCTTCTGTTGGAATGGCCGATCGTGACGAAAGGAAGCGCCATGCGCTGCCTTCACGCATAGTCGAGGGCGATGCCCTTATGGGCCGCGACGTGATCGGTTTTGTTGCTCTTGATCTCGTATTGGGGATCGTCTTCTGAGGCGTAATGCACGTGCCCTTTGTAGTCGAAGTTCGTCGCGTGGATGGCAACAATCCTCCCCGAGACCCGCCCAGCCTCGGAATTCCAGCTAACATGATCGCCAATCCTAAATCTTCTTGGCATCTCGCGGAGCCCCATTTTCGTCCCGGAGCACTCTTCAGGTTGCTTCGCGCTCTGATGCGATCCCAGCCGCAGACAGTCCAGATTGCCAGCCAGGGCCGACCATGGGATCGCAACGACAACATCATTAGACACGTTCAACAACTCTGTTGTTCCGCCTAGTCTTGACTGTCGACTATAACCTTATCGATTAATCTTTCATTGTGGCGGATAAACTCATCTCGGGTCATCTTAGAGGCATGCCATGCGGCCTGTAGGCCAGCATCACGATCAAGCCATTCGTTCCGTGTTTGATGATCGAGCTTGCGGCGCCGCGCATCCTGTGACCCGTGCGAGTCTCTATCATGATCTCTGGACATCGCATTCCTCCTCTGTCGGCGCTCTGATCCGCAGCAAAATCCTTGTCCCGCTTCAAATCTCAAGCAACAGACGTGCCAATTCGAAATGCAGCGATATTAATAAGTTACGAGGCAGAACCTTGGTGACGCCGGACAATTTGTCGGTGTTCGCCCGACATGTTGTCCAAGGCAGAAATGCGGCGACGCCGGATGCTGGAGCATGATCCCGAAAAGTGGGAACCGGCTTTCGGAAAAGATCAGCTTCAACAAAAGAGCTGGATCAGGATGGCGATTCGCCAAACGTCACCCTTCCAAAGCGTCGCGCGCCGAAATTCGTTCTGTTCCGCCAAGGACTCGCGCCGTTCGTCGGCTATTTCCTCGTTTTTTCGGGGTCGAGGACCACAGAGGCCTCTGTCGTCAGAAGTCTGAACGTAAAGGACTGGAAGAAATAAAGTTCTACGCTCGTGGCGGAATGGTTCGAATAGCCGATCGAGATATCCTGCCCGATATCGAGTTCGAAGTCGCCGCCCCGGGTTGTGAGCAGGAACGCGCCGGCAACGGCAGGCGCCCAGATTACGCCTCCGTCGACCACTCGCTCGATATGGTGGAAGACCGGATAGCCGTCATCGCTCCCCCCGCTCGCCGCAGTGTAGGCATCCGCACCGAGCACGAGAGCATAGGGCCCATTGCAGCCGGCGAGCTTCAACTCGCTCACCGCCTGGGCGGCGGCGCTCGAATAGGCCTTCACGTTGGACGGAAGCATCAGATGAGGATTGCTGCTGCCTTCGCGGATGCCCTGAATGCTGGCCGCGGCATATCCGTCGAACACGGCGCGATCCTCTGCAAAGGCAATCTTGTGTGCGGCTTCCTTCACGGGGGACCAATCCGAATCCGTCGCGCCACGTTCCACGTCATCGATCGCCTGGCGCGAAAGCTCGAATGGGACGCAAAGCTCGACCAGCGGTTTCGCTTCCCGCAATACGGTCTGAATCCCCTCACCTGGTCCAGGGATTTGTCTGGTATGACCGGTGCCGACAGCTGAGAAGTCGATCCCTTTCGGCCCGACGACGTCGACAACACGGCGCGCCGCCAGATGGCGCTTCAGCATACGAGACGCCTCCTCCTCGATCTGTTCCCAGGCAGCGCTGGAGATGGGAGCCAGTTCCCGATGGAGATTATTCATGTCCTGCCTCTTTCCTCAAAGATCCGATACCGAGTGAACCGTCGCCGGCGGAAGCGTCGGGCCGGGGCGCCGCGGGCGTTGGCGTAACGTCCGGGCTGGCGTCGATATCCGGCCGTGCCTCGGGGTCGACATCGTCGAGGAAGGTCGCCGTCGGCACGAAGAACAGCGACCCCGTCACCGCGCGGCTGAAATCCAGCAGATGGTCGTAAGTGCCCGGCGGGTTGCCGATAAACATGTTCTCCAGCATCTTCTCGATGCGATGAGGGGACCGCGCGTAGCCGATGAAATAGGTGCCGAACTCGCCCTTGCCCACTTCGCCGAATGGCATGTTGTCGCGCACGATCTGAAGTTGCTCTCCGTTTTCTTCAATCGACGTCAGGACATTGTGTGCATACGGCTTCTTCACCGAATCGAGCTGTTCGATGTCGGACAGCTTGTGGCGGCCGATGATGTTTTCCTGTTCCTCGACCGGCACCTTGTTCCACCGCTCCACGTCGTGCAGGTATTTTTGCACGATCACGTAGCCGCCGCCGCCAAAGGCGGCGTCCTCATCGCCGACAAGGGTGGCCGCGTCCGCGGCCTGGCCGACCGGGTTCTCGGTTCCGTCGACAAAGCCGATCAGATCGCGGTCATCGAAGAACTTGAAGCCGTGCACCTCGTCTATGGTCGAGACCGCGCCGGCGAGCCGCGACATGACATGTGTCGCGAGTTCGAAGCAGAGGTCCATGCTCGCAGCGCGGATGTGAAAGAGGATGTCGCCAGGCGTCGAAACGGCGGTATGCACGCCGCGAATTTCGCGAAAGGGATGCAGGTCTTTCGGCCTCGGCGCCCCGAACAGCCGGTCCCAGGCATCGGAGCCGAACCCCATGACGCACGACAGCTGTCCGTTGAGATTGCGGAAACCCACGCCGCGGAGCAGGCTGGAGAGATCGGCGCACAAGCCGCGAACCGTTTCCTCGGACGCCGATCCGGGATTGATCGTCACGACCAGGAATATCGCTGCCCGCGTAAGCCTGGCGGCGACCGATTGAGAGACGGGAGGTGGCAAGCTCGAGACCATGTTCGATCCATCTGGCAGGCATTTCGGGGCACGATCGTTGCATCAAACCCAAGCCTTGAACTCAGTGCAACTTGATCGATTTTCAGCTCCGCGATCAACAGCCCCTAGTCCATGTCCCGGAACACGTGTCCGTCGGCGGCAAGGCCTTCGACGACGCTCGGCGGCAACAAATCCTGTGCGGCGGTGCCGTCGAAGACCCATTCCTTCGGATCGGCGAAATCGGGAAGACCGGCGCCCTTGCGCACGTAGAGACCTATGCCGGGCTTCTTGACGTTGATGTAGAGATCATATTCTGGCATCGACACAACCTTTTCGGGTGGACAGGAGTGGGACCGGAACGGTCCCGGCCACTTCCAGCACGGCGTCGCAAACGCCTGCGGCCGCGGCCAACAGTCGATCGTCAAGCAACCGCCATGCCAGTTCGAACGATCAATGACATCAATCATTTGAGCTTCGCATTCCGGCCGACCGGGGACAATATGTCCAATCGCTTGGACAGTCTGGCCGTTTGGCTTCGCGTGGCTGAATGATGGTAGCGAAAGCTTCTCGCCGTGCATCTTCATTGGCCTAGAACGATGCTCCCAACTGCGAGACACCCGGCCGCCGCCAACACCACGCAGCCCAACCGCATCATGGCTATTATCGCCCACTTGCCCGGCGAATGAACGTAGTCCTCGATGATGACCTGCAGGCCGAGGCATGTGTGGTAGAAGCTCGCAACGAGGAGCAATACCATCATTGCCGCCGAAATCGGGCTTCGCAGCCAACCAACGAAGGCGACATAATCGCTCGCGCTGTGAGCAACAATCGAAGCGAGAAACCACAATGTCAGAGGGATGAGCGCAACCGCAGACAGACGCTCCCTCCACCAGTGCCTTGCGCCCTCCTTCATGTGAACCTCATTGCGTGAGTGGAGCGGATGGCAACGATGCTGCCAAGCACTCTTCATTGTTGGATCAAGAGCCGTGCGCTCCCCCACACGACCACGGTCAGGACAACGCTTGCCACCACCACGCTCCAACCCGATACATAGATCGTGGCGAGTTCGAAGCCGAAGCCTGCATCCCAGACAAGATGACGAATGCCGCCGCACAGGTGAAACAGAAGGGCAAAGACGAACAGCGCAAGCCCCGCCTGCCCGAACGGAGATGCCAGCATCCATTGCGCATACCTGTAGCTCTCCTCGCCATTCGCGGCGGCAAGTAGCCAAAACACCAGACCGACCGCGCCCACACTCGCAACAACGCCGCTGATCCGATTGGCGATCGAGAGGACGGAGGTGAGCTGAGGCCGGTAGACCTGTATATTGGGCGACTTCGGCCGCCGCTTCCGGCTTACCCCGTTCTGCATGGCTAACCCTTGCTGCCTTGGGCTTTTTCGACCTGGCGTTCGACAATCATTTTCTTGATTTCGGCAATCGCCCTGCCAGGATTCAGCCCCTTGGGGCAGGTACGCGTGCAATTGAGGATCGTGTGGCAACGGTAGAGACGAAACGGGTCATCGAGCCGATCCAGCCGTTCTGTCGCGGCCTCGTCACGACTGTCGGCAAGCCACCGCCAGGCCTGCAAAAGGGCCGCCGGCCCCAGAAAGCGATCACCGTTCCACCAATAGCTTGGGCAGCCCGAGGAGCAGCAAAAACACAGGATACACTCGTATAGTCCATCGAGTTTCTGACGCTCCTCGATCGACTGGATCCGCTCCACCTCGGGTTCCGGCGATTTCGACGTCAGCCACGGTTGGACCGCCTCGTATTGCTCATAGAGATGCGTCAGGTCAGGCACCAGATCCTTTATGATCTGCAGGCCCGGCAGCGGATAGATCGGACAGGGCTCGTCCGTCTCGGAGATAAAACGCGTGCAGGCGAGCCAGTTGGTTCCATCGATGTTCATGGCGCAGGAACCACAGACGCCTTCACGGCACGAGCGGCGGAATGCAAGCGTCGGATCGACCTTGTTCTTGATCCAGATCAGCGCATCAAGAACCATCGGCCCGCAATTGTCGAGATCGACCTCAAATCGGTCGATCGACGGATTGAGGCCGGAATCGGGATTGTAGCGATAGACGTCGAAAGCCTTTGTGCGGCGTGTCCCATGCGGAGCCGGCCAGCTGCGGCCACGCTCGATGCGCGAGGCGGCAGCCAGGCCAAAGTTCCTCGACACCGGAAAGCGCTTCAGCAGGGTGAAACGAGGGAGTTGGTCCGAAGATCGAATGATCATTGCGTGCCTCTCACTCCGCGTCGGCCGATCCAGCCGAGAGGGGCCTGCCCGCAATCTGGACAAGGCTCTGGTCCGGAACGGACGAAGATCGCAGCGCCCGTCAGCCGGCGCCACCCGGCGGCTTTTGCCTAAGTTTGCCGAGCAGCCTCTCAGCCGCCAGTTCCGACGACGCCGGGTTCTGGCCTGTGATCAGCAGCCCATCGCTTACAGCGAACGGTGCCCAATCGGGGCCGCGCTCGAAATGAGCGCCATTGGCCTTCAGCATGTCCTCGACCAGAAACGGCACAACTTTCGTCAACCCGACTGCAGCCTCCTCGCTATCGGTGAAGCCCGTCGCGTGTTTGCCGCGCACGACCGGTTCGCCGGTCCGCGGATCCCGCGCGTAGCGCAACACGCCTGGCGCATGGCAGACGGCCGCGACCGGCTTGCCGGCCCCCAGCGCGCGCTCGATCAACTGGATCGAATGCTTGTCCTCGGCGAGGTCCCACAATGGGCCATGGCCGCCCGGATAGAATACCGCGTCATGGTCATCGATCGATACATCGGCGAGCTTCCGCGTCGCGGCGAGTTCGGCCTTCGCGGTTTCGTCGGCGTTGAAGCGGCGCGTCGCGTCGGTCTGCGCGGATGGATCGCTGCTTTTCGGATCAAGCGGCGGCGGTCCGCCCTTCGGCGACGCCAGCGTCAGCTCCGCTCCCGCATCCTTGAACGCGTAGTAGGGCGCGGCCAGTTCCTCGAGCCAGAAACCTGTCTTCTTGCCAGTGTCGCCGAGCTTGTCGTGCGACGTCAGAACCATAAGGATCTTCATGATCGGGCATCTCCTTCGAAGGCATCGCGCGGCAGCATCCGCGACGATCCAGGCGGGCCGATGCGGCGGCGCGTATCGTGGGCGCAGCGGCAGCTCGTCACAGCGGGACTGGTCGCCCCGACGGCTCTTCCTCCAGGGTCACGGCAATGTCGGCATTCGCGGAGAGGCGAACCTTGTTCCCCTCGACGCCTGCCACGAAGCCGATCTCGATGTAATGGTGATGGCCCTTATGCGCGCCGAAACTGTCGCTCTTCTTCAGCTTGATGCGGTCGCCTTCCATTCGATCGACCGTGCCGACATGCACGCCGTCGGCCCCGATTACTTCCATGCCTTCCCTGATCTTGTCCGTCATCACAATTTCTCCTCTTCAGCCTCTTAATCGGTGGTACCGCGTCATTTTCACGGCAGCGGTGGTGAAACGTCTCGGCGCGTTTCTTGCCGGCTTCAAAGCGGATCCAGTTCATCCTCATCGACGATCACCGGCTTCTTGCCATTGAAGGTCAGCCCGTCCTTGCCGGCGGAGATCTTCACCGTCGACCCGTCGCGCACGTCGCCGGCCAGTATCATCTCGGCCAACGGATCCTGGACATAGCGCTGGATCACCCGCTTCAGCGGACGCGCTCCATAGGCCGGATCCCAGCCCTTGTCGGCGAGCCAGCTTCGCCCTTTCGCATCGAGTGAAACCTCGATCTTGCGGTCGTCCAGGATTTTCCGCAGACGCGCGAACTGAATTTCGACGATCCGCCCCATCTCGCTCTTTTGCAGCCGGTGGAACAGGATGATGGCGTCGATGCGGTTGAGGAATTCCGGGCGAAAATGCGCTCGCACCATGGCCATCACCTGCTCGCGCACTGCGCTCGTTTTTTCACCTTCCGGCTGGTTCACGAGATACTCGGCGCCGATATTGGACGTCATGATGATCAGCGTATTGCGGAAATCGACCGTACGGCCCTGACCGTCGGTCAGGCGTCCGTCGTCGAGCACCTGAAGCAGGACGTTGAACACATCCGGGTTCGCCTTCTCGATCTCGTCGAAAAGCACGACCTGATAGGGCCGGCGGCGCACGGCTTCCGTCAGCACGCCGCCCTCGTCATAGCCGACATAGCCCGGAGGCGCACCGATCAGCCGCGCGACCGAATGTTTCTCCATGAACTCCGACATGTCGATGCGGACCATCGCCGTCTCGTCGTCGAACATGAATTCCGCCAGCGCCTTGGCCAACTCGGTCTTGCCGACGCCGGTCGGCCCGAGGAACATGAAGGAGCCTATCGGTCGGTTCGGATCCTGCAGGCCGGCACGAGCACGGCGCACGGCCGTCGATACCGCTCTTACGGCCTGCGCCTGTCCGATGACGCGATTGCCGATCATCTCCTCCATGTGGAGAAGCTTCTCCTTCTCGCCCTCCAGCATCTTGTCGACCGGCACGCCGGTCCAGCGCGATACCACCTGGGCTATACTGTCGGCGGTAACCGTCTCGCTGATCGAGGTATTCTCACTGGCTTCGACGGCGGCGAGCTTACGCTCGAGCTCCGGGATCACACTGTAGGCAAGTTCGCCTGCCCGCTGGTATTCGCCCTTGCGCTGCGCATTGGCAAGCTCAGTGCGGAACTGCTCGAGGTCGCCTCTCATCTTCTGTGCATCGGACAGCTTGCCCTTCTCGGCCTGCCACTTCGATGTCAGGTCGGCCGACTTCTTTTCGAGCTCGACCAATTCCTTGTCCAATGCCTGGAGACGGCTTTTGGAGCCGAAATCCTTTTCTTTCTTCAGCGCCTCCTGCTCGATCTTGAGGCGGACAATCTCACGGTCGAGGGAGTCCAGTTCCTCCGTCTTGGAATCGACCTGCATCTTGAGCCGTGCGGCCGCTTCGTCAACGAGATCGATGGCTTTGTCCGGGAGGAAGCGATCCGTGATGTAGCGGTTCGAAAGCGTGGCGGCCGCCACCAGCGCTGAATCCGAGATCCGCACCCCGTGATGGAGCTCGTACTTCTCCTTGAGCCCGCGCAGGATCGAGATCGTGTCTTCCACCGTCGGCTGCGCGACGAACACCGGCTGGAAGCGCCGCGCCAGCGCCGCGTCCTTCTCGACATGTTTGCGGTATTCATCGAGCGTGGTTGCACCGATGCAATGCAGCTCGCCGCGCGCCAGTGCCGGCTTCAGCAGGTTCGATGCATCCATCGCGCCGTCCGTCTTTCCAGCGCCGATCAGCGTGTGCATCTCGTCGATGAACAGGATGATGCCGCCGGCGGCGGCGGTGACTTCGTTGAGCACCGCCTTCAGCCGCTCCTCGAACTCGCCGCGATATTTTGCGCCGGCGATCAATGCGCCGAGGTCGAGCGCAAGCAGATGTTTATGCTTCAGGCTCTCCGGCACGTCGCCATTGATGATCCTCAGCGCCAATCCCTCGACGATGGCGGTCTTGCCGACGCCCGGTTCGCCGATCAGCACGGGATTGTTCTTGGTACGCCGAGACAGCACCTGGATCGTGCGGCGGATCTCCTCGTCGCGGCCGATGACCGGATCGAGCTTGCCCGCGCGGGCAGCGGCTGTGAGATCCCGTGCGTATTTTTTCAGCGCGTCATAGGCATTCTCCGCCGAAGCGCTGTCGGCGGTGCGCCCCTTGCGCAGCGCATTTATTGCCGCGTCGAGGTGTTGCGGCGTGATGCCGCCCTGGGCGAGCAGTTTTCCTGCCTCGCCGTGCTTGTCGGCCGCGAGCGCCTGCAGAAGCCGCTCCACTGTCACGAAGCTGTCGCCGGACTTCTCCGCGGCTTGCTCCGCGGCGGTAAAGAGACGCGCGGTCTCGGGCGCGAGATACACCTGTCCCGCACCGGCGCCCGTAACCTTCGGCAATTTCGCCAGCGCTTCCTCGGTCGCGTTCAGGATCGCGCGCGAATTGCCGCCCGAGCGATCGATCAACCCGGCGGCAAGGCCCTCGCTGTCATCGAGCAGGACCTTGAGGATATGAACGGGCGTGAATTGCTGATTTCCCTCTCGCTGCGCCAGTGATTGCGCAGACTGGATGAAGCCCCTCGCTCGATCGGTGTATTTCTCTGCATTCATTGCGCTACCTTTCAAGGCAACAGGATCTGTCCAGGGCGCGCTGCCGTCGAGCACACCGCATCATTGCTCGATGGCAGACGGCAACGTCGATGGCGCTCGCGGATCTAAGAGGATGCGGCCACGTCCTCGGCCGGCTTGTCGGCCACCATGGCTTCGGTTGTGATCATCAGCCCGGCGACCGACGCTGCATTCTGCAAGGCGCTGCGAACCACTTTCAGCGGATCGATAATGCCCTCCTGGTACAAATTTCCGAAGGTGTCGGTCTGGGCATTCCAGCCATAACCAAAGTCGCCTGTCGCTCGCACTTTGCCGACGATGACCGACCCTTCGTCTCCGGCATTTTCCGCAATCTGGCGAATAGGCGCCTCAAGGGCTCGCCTTACGATTTGAATGCCATGGCGTTGATCGTCATTGTCGGTATGAATGCCATCGACCGCCTTGGCCGATTTCAGCAGCGCGACGCCGCCACCGGGCAGAATGCCTTCCTCGACCGCCGCGCGGGTCGCATGCAACGCGTCGTCGACGCGATCCTTCTTTTCCTTCACCTCCACCTCCGTCGTCCCACCGACGCGGATAACCGCAACGCCACCGGCAAGCCTAGCCAGGCGCTCCTCGAGCTTCTCGCGGTCGTAGTCGGACGTGGTGTCCTCGATCTGCCGTTTGATCTGGGCGACGCGGCTCTGTATGGCTGCCTTGTCGCCGGCGCCGCCGACAATGGTGGTGTTTTCCTTGTCGATGAGGATGTTCTTGGCCCTGCCAAGCATATCCAGTTCGACATTCTCGAGTTTCATGCCGAGATCATCCGAAACGACCCGGCCAGCGGTAAGAGTTGCGATGTCTTCAAGCATCGCCTTGCGGCGGTCGCCGAAGCCCGGTGCCTTGACGGCCGCGATCTTCAGGCCGCCGCGCAGCTTGTTGACGACCAGGGCTGCGAGCGCCTCCCCCTCGACGTCCTCGGCGATGATCAGCAATGGTTTGCCCGACTGCACTACCGCCTCCAGTAAAGGGACCATGGCCTGAAGATTGGAAATCTTCTTCTCGGACAGCAGAATATAGGCGTCCTCGAGTTCGACGACCATCTTGTCGGGGTTGGTGACGAAATAGGGCGAGAGATAGCCGCGGTCGAATTGCATGCCTTCGACTACTTCCAGCTCGGTGTCGGCGGTCTTGGCTTCCTCGACGGTGATGACGCCATCATTGCCGACTTTTTCCATGGCTTCGGCGAGGTAGCGGCCGATCTCGGCATCGCCATTGGCCGAAATGGTTCCGATTTGGGCTATTTCGTCATTCTTGACCACCTTCCTCGCATTTTTCTTCAGCTCATCGACGACAGCGTCGACCGCCTTGTCGATGCCGCGCTTGATATCCATGGGATTTGCACCCGTGGTGACCGCTTTTGCCCCTTCCCGCACGATCGCCTGCGCCAGCAGGGTCGCCGTCGTTGTGCCGTCGCCCGCTGTGCTTGCGGTTTTCGCAGCAACCTGGCTGACCATCTGCGCTCCCATGTTCTCGAACTTGTCTTCGAGCTCAACGGCCTTCGCGACGGTCGCGCCGTCCTTGGTAACACGCGGGGCGCCATAAGGGCGCTCTATAATGACGTTGCGGCCCTTCGGGCCGAGAGTTACCTTCACCGCATCGGCGAGAACATCGACTCCACGCAACATCTTGTCGCGGGCGTCGGTATCGAAAATCACATCTTTTACTGCCACGATGCTCTCCCTGACCAATTGTTCGATGGTTGGAAATTCAGTCCCACCAGTTGCACTTCATCAGTGCGATCGGCCTCTATCGGCCCTCGATGACCTCCAGGACGTCTGGCTCCTTTATGATCAATAGTTCTTCCCCATTGAGAACGATCTCTGTCCCAGACCATTTGCTGAAGAGAATGCGATCGCCGACCTCGACGCTGGGCTTGATCCGGTTGCCGGTTTCATCGCGAGCCCGGGACCAACCCCGACAACCTCGCCCTCCATCGGTTTCTCCTTGGCAGTGTCGGGTATGATGATGCCGCCGGCTGTCTTCTCATCCGCTCCGAGCCGACGGACCAGGATGCGGTCATGCAATGGACGGAAGGCCACGATGATCTCCTCCATGACAAAAAAATCTGCCGACAGACAAGGAGCAACGCTCGTGCCAGTTTGGGCGCGCAATGAAATCAATCGGATATTGCGGATCTCTCGCTGGACACGGACAATATGTCGGGCGCGGGTAGGACAAAATGTCTCGAACCGACCTGCCGGTCAGCCTGCCTCGGGCAGCCAGACGGTAAACGTCGTTCCCTTGCCGAGTTCGCTCTCGACGGCGATGTTGCCGCCCTGCCGCGTTGTCAGCATCTGGCTGATCGAGAGGCCGAGCCCTGTGCCCTCGCGTGATTTGGTGGTGAAGAAGGGATCGAAAACCTTCTGCATCACCTCGGACGTCATGCCGGCGCCCGTGTCCGCAACCTCGATGGCCACGCCCTTGCGCTGATCGAAATCTCGGTCGCATGTCCGCAAGGTGAGCCGCCCGCCTTGCGGCATGGCATGAATGGCATTCACGATCAGGTTGACCAGGACCTGTTGAAGTTCCGTGCGGTTCATCATGATCGTGCGCGAGGCACGGTCCTCCCTCTCGACCTGTATCGTCTTCTTCCTGAGCAGATGCTGGACCAACGGCAGCGTGTCGGTGACGATGTTGGCCGCCGCGTAATGTTCGGTGTAGCCGGCATATTCCTGCGGTTTGGCGAACCGAAGCAGCTTGGTCACCATTTCGCTGATGCGGTTCATCTGCTCGTCGATCAGCCTGAATTCCGTCCTTGCGCTCTCGGCATTCGGGCCCATCAGATCGCGGATCACTTCAAGATTGCCCTGCATGACCGCGATCGGGTTATTGATCTCGTGGGCAACACCCGCGGTGATCTCGCCGATCGCGGCAAGCTTTTCCGACATGACGAGCTGTTTGGTCGTCGTCTCCAACTGCGCCGCAGTCTGCTGGAGCTTGAGCGCGCGCTCCTCCACCCGCTGATTGAGCTCCTCATTCCATCGGCGCAACTCCGCGTCGCGATCCTGGACCAGATCGAGCAGATGATTGAGATGCAGTGCCACCTGGCCGATCTCGTCCTTGTTCCTGATCGGCCCGGTTCGCGCGGCAAGATCGCCGCTTTCCACCCGCGCTATAGTGCCGGTCATGCGCTCGAGTGGTTTGAAGACGCTTCTTGCCCAGGTCAGGAACAGGGGGACCGTCGCGGCCACGGCCAGTACGAACGCGGCCGCGATCGTCAACAAAGTCTGGAACTTGGCATCGGTGAAGGGCCTCTGCAGAAATCCCACGTAAAGCATGCCGACGCGGCGATCGAAGCTGTCGAGGATCGGCTCGTAGGCCGAGATGTACCAGTCGTCGACGACGAACGCGCTGCCGAGCCATGTCCGCCCCTGTTCGAGGACGGCGTCCTTGACGGCCGCCGAGACCCGTGTCCCGATCGCCCGCTTGCCCTTGAACAGACCCACATTGGTGCTGATGCGCACGTCGCCGAGGAACAGGGTCGCGGTTCCCTTGCTGCCATCGGGCAGGCCCGCCCCGCTGAAGGTGAGATCGTTGATCGTATCGACGAAGGCGAGGTTCTGGCTCAACAACATGCCGCCTATCAACGCGGCCTTGCGACCGTCGGGCAATGTCAGGGGGCCCGCGGACTGGAGGACCAGCCCGCGCGTTTCGACCGCGCGATCGGTGTCGGCGCTGCCGGTGGTCTTGACGAGGTCGATGCGTGCCCGTCGTGCGAGTCCGGGAGATATGGCTGCAAGCTCGCCGGGCTCGAAGACATCGATGTCCGTCTTCGGTTGACCGCGCAGGGCGGATACGACGATCGGCCAGTCCCAGCGGATCGAGACGGCAGCCATCGGGTATTCGCTCGCCACGACATGCCCGCCATCATCGATGACGTAGAGAAAATCGAAAACGTGTTTTCGTGCCGTCTCCTTCAGAAGCTCTGCAAAATTGCCGTCGGTATAGTCGCCCTTGACGAGCAGGTCTTGAAATCGGGCCGACTCAGCCATGGCGACGAGTTGGTCCTCGGTGTTCTGGAGTATCCTGGCCAGATATTGATGCGCGATCGTCAGATCGTCATTGACCTTGGATACCGTAATCGCATCGAATTTGGCGTTCCAGCGATAAATGCTGATGCCAAGCAGGAGCGGCAGGATGACGAGCATCGGCACGAGCGCGATCGCCAACAGGCGGGCGCGCACCGATAGTCGCTTCCCGCTCGCTAGCATTGCACCGTCAAACATTCCAGCTTGCGCATTTTCGATCGATCGTCTTGCGCGAAATACCCAGCCGCCGCGCGGCTTCCTCGCGATCGCCGCCGACCCCATCCAGGACCGACAGGATGTGCTTGCGCTCTACGTCGGCCAGGCTCTCCTTTGCACCCTCCCGGTCGTCCTCATCATCGACCCGCGTGGCGATGTCTTGCGGAAAAGCACCAAGGATCACTGCCCGCTCAATAAGGTTTCGCAGTTCGCGGATATTGCCCGGCCAATCGTAGCGCAGCAGCGCAGCCCGCACACCAGCGTTTATCGCCACGGCGGGCATGCCAAGCTGGGAAACAAACGAACGCATGAAATACTCCGCCAATTCCAGCACATCGTTGCCACGGTCCTTCAGACGCGGCAAATGGATCTGGATGACGTTGATGCGGAAATAGAGGTCGGCTCTGAAGGTGCCTGCGTCAACACGCTTGGCAAGGTTGGCGTTGGTGGCAAAGATGAACCTCGCGTCGAATGGAACTTCGCGTTCCGAGCCGACCGGCCGGACGCGACGATCCTCGAGAACACGCAGCAGCTTTGTCTGTAGCACGAGCGGAAGCTCGCCTATTTCATCGAGGAAAATGGTGCCGCCATGGGCGTGCATGAACAGGCCCTCACGCGCCCTGCCTGCGCTGGTAAAGGCACCCTTCAAATGACCGAACAGCTCGCTTTCGATCATGTCTGCCGGGATTGCCCCGCAATTGATGGGCACGAAAAGCTTGTCGGAACGATCGGAAAGAGAGTGGAGAGAGCGGGCAGCCACCTCCTTGCCCGTCCCCGACATGCCGGTCAGCAGGACCGAGGTCGGCAGCGGTGCAACACGCGCGATCGTCTCGCGCACATGCTCGATCGCTTTTGAACTGCCGAGCAGCTTGTCGCGCAGCAATATCTCGTGCGACGGCGACCGTAGTTCGTGCCGCAGGACGTCATTCTCGCGCTGTAGTCGCATGCGATCCAGGCACCGGGCGACCGCATTCAGCAACTGATTTGAGCGGAACGGTTTCAGGATGAAATCGACGACGCCGGCGCGCAATGCTTCGATCGCCGCGTCCAGGTCGGCATAGGCTGTCATCAGGATCACGTCGGCAAAGAATCCGATTGCACGCTGCTGCGCCAGCCAATCAAGACCGTTCTGCTCGGGCATGATGTTGTCGAGTATGACGACGTCGAAATGGTGGCTGTCGACCTTGCGGGAGGCCTCCTTGGCGTCTTTCGCTTCCTCGATCACCTTGCAACGCGGCGCAAGAATCTTGACAAGGAAGTTGCGAATGCCCGGTTCATCGTCGACGACCAGGATGGACGCCTGAGCCAGCCACGGCCCAAACTCCGGATCGGAGGCAGGCTCGCCGATGTCTTGAGCTCGGTCTTGCGACATTCAAACTCCTTCCGAAGCCGGCATTGGCCAATCAGTCTACAAGCGGCCAAGCGACCCTTTCACACCGCTGATCGATCACTCCTCCCAAAGCCGCGACCGCGATATTTGCCTTGGCCAAGCGGGAGGAGCGCCTCAGAACGAACGCCCCTTTATGTCATTACGCAACTGTGCGAGCGCGCGGCGCATCTCGTGAAGCTGATCCATGAGGTGAAGGATCACGTCGACGCCCTCATCGTTGGCTCCGAAATCGTTCTTCAGTTCTTGGATAAGCTGAGCGCGCGCGACATCGATATCCGCGAACCGCGCTCCCTTCGAGGTCTGCTCTGGAATAAGCCACCGCTGTTCGAGCCAAAGTTCCAGCGTTTGAACTCTGAGACCCGAGGACTTGAGAAACTCCTTCTTGTTCATCCTCATGTCCTGTCCTCGCGCGGATTGAATTCCTTGCCTTTGCTCCAATTCGACACGAACGCCTCGAGCTCGGGATCCGTCGATTTCGGCAACATCACCTTGAGCTTGACCAGCTCGTCGCCGTGACCCCCGCCGCGATGCGGAGCACCCTTGCCTTTGAGCCGTAGGGTCGTGCCGGTGTTCGACCCCTTGGGGACCGACAAAGTGACATCTCCGGTCGGCGTCGGAACGCGGATGCGCCCGCCCAGCACCGCCTCGGAAAGCGAGATCGGCACTTCGAGCGAAATATCGTCGCCGTCACGGGTGAACCGCCGGTCCGGTAGGACCTCGACTTCGATGAGGGCATCTCCGGGGCCACCCTTGCCGGCTCCGGGCGCCCCTTTTCCTTTGAGACGCAAGGTCTGCCCATCCACGAGACCGGGCGGGATCTTCACGTCCAGCGTGCTTCCGTCCGGCAGCGTAAGGCGCTTGTTTGCGCCTGCGATCGACTCCACGAAATCGATCGGCAGGTGATAGTGCATGTCCTGCCCGCGGCGATTTGCCCTTGCCCTCTGGCCGCGTCGCAGAAGCTCGGCGAACGCGTCGTCGGTGTCCATGAAGTCGGCGAAGCCGGAAGCATCGGCATAGGGATGTCCCTGATCCGATGACGCGTAGTCCCGGTAGAAATTGTGCTGCGGCCGCTCGGCTCCGGAGGCGTCGATTTCGCCGTTGTCGAAACGCTTGCGCTTCTCGATGTCGCTGAGCAGGTCATAGGCGCCCGCGACCTCCTTGAACTTTTCCTCTGCCGCCTTGTCGCCAGGATTGAGGTCCGGATGCAGCTTCTTGGCAAGCTTGCGGTATGCGCCTTGTATCTCGGCAGCGGAAGCCGTGGCGGCGACACCGAGAACTTCGTAGGGATTCCTCACAGCTTGCTCCGGAAGGCTTTGTCGATTGCGAAACTTGCGACCACAACCCCACCCGACGGTGCCGACATGCGCATTCTATTTCGCCCGAAACTTGATTGCGGCATGAGTACCATCGCAAAAAGGCTTGTTCCTGGATCCTCCGCACCGGCACAACGTCATTCGATTGCGTACCTCGTATTCCTCTCCGTCAGCCGAAACTACAGCAATTCCACCGCGCAGCCAGAGCGGACCGCTGCAACCTTCCGCAGGATCTTCGATGAGACCGATCGAGGGCGCAAGCTCCGGCTCGATGGCCGACCCGCGAGCCTTATCCCAGACGACGAGGCGCCCCGACGGACAGTTTTGAACCTGCCGGATGAAGGTGGCGCGAACCTCCGGATCGTCGGTTTTGGCAACCTGGCTCCAGACCTGCCCCTTCGGATCACAAAACCGGGCAAACGCGCACAAGCTTTCGACGTCGAGAAGAGCCAGGAACGGGCCGTCGAACGCCTCCGCCTGGTCAAGATACATCGTCCGAGCAGCGACCTCGGTGCCGATAAAGCCAACCCTGGCGTGCGAGCCATCGCAGAACGGCTTGTTGTTCGAATGCCCGCATCGGCATAGCGCAAACTTTGGACCGGGCGACGGCAATATCTTCTCGATCCACTCTTCCGATTCACCGTCGGAGTCGGTTCCGATGGTCTGCTCGCAAAGGCTGAGATCGCCCGTCACCAAGTATGGGCCATTTCGCGTGACGGTCACGCGCGTATTGCGGTCCGATGTCTTCATGGCCGACATTCCCTCCTGATAGGGCTGGTAAAAGCTAGCACCACACCCACTACGCGGGCGCGATGCGCTTGGCTCCCCACACCGGCGCCTAGACCGGCACGGTGCACATTCTGAGTTCCGCTTCCTCGCAGCGTCGCTGCCTACTTTTTATCGTCGTCCTCGACTTCCGTGAATTCGGCATCGACAACGCCATCGTCGTTGTCTGCATGGGCCGAACCGGAATCAGTCGACGCTTGCGACGCAGACTGAGCGGCTTCGGCGAGTTTCATAGCACGTTGCTGCAGGACGCCCGCCTTGGCGCTTATCATCGGCCCCTCGTCGACCTTCACCGCCTCGCGAAGGTTGGCCATGGCATTCTCGATTTCGCCGCGATCCGAATCCGAGAGCTTCGAGCCGTGCTCGGCCAGCGACTTCTCCGTTTCGTGTATGAGTGCCTCGGCGGAATTCTTGGCTTCGACGGTCTCCTTGCGCTTCTTGTCTTCCGCGGCATGGGTCTCCGCGTCCTTGACCATCCTGTCGATATCCGCTTCCGAGAGGCCGCCCGACGCCTGGATCTGGATCCGCTGCTCCTTGCCGGTGCCCTTGTCCTTGGCCGAGACGTTGACGATGCCGTTGGCGTCGATGTCAAAGGTGACCTCGATCTGCGGCATGCCGCGCGGAGCTGGGGGAATGCCCATCAGATCGAACTGCCCCAGCATCTTGTTGTCAGCCGCCATTTCGCGCTCGCCCTGGAAAACGCGGATGGTGACGGCGCTCTGGTTGTCCTCGGCCGTCGAGAACACCTGGCTCTTTTTCGCCGGCACAGTCGTGTTGCGCTCGATGAGACGGGTGAAGACGCCGCCCAGGGTTTCGATGCCGAGCGACAACGGGGTCACGTCGAGCAGCAGAACGTCCTTGATGTCGCCTTGAAGCACGCCGGCCTGGATGGCCGCGCCGACCGCCACCACCTCATCCGGGTTGACGCCCTTGTGCGGTTCCTTGCCGAAGATCTTCTGAACGACCTCCTGAACCTTCGGCATTCTGGTCATGCCGCCGACCAGCACCACCTCGTCGATGTCCTTTGCCGCTATGTCGGCATCCTTCAACGCACTCAGGCATGGTTCGATCGTCCGTTGAATAAGATCCTCGACCAGGGACTCGAACTTTGCGCGGGTTATCTTGACCTGGAGATGCTTAGGCCCTGTGGCATCCGCAGTGATGAACGGCAAATTCACTTCAGTCTGAGTGGAAGTCGAAAGCTCGATCTTTGCTTTCTCCGCCGCCTCCTTCAACCGCTGCAGCGCGAGCTTGTCCTTCTTCAGATCGATCCCTGCTTCCTTCTGAAACTCGTCCGCCAGGTAGGTGAGCAGACGCATATCGAAATCCTCACCACCAAGGAACGTGTCTCCGTTAGTGGATTTGACCTCGAACACGCCGTCACCAATGTCGAGGATGGAAATGTCGAACGTGCCGCCGCCGAGATCATATACCGCGATCTTGGCCAGCTTCTTCTTGTCGAGGCCATAAGCCAATGCCGCCGCGGTGGGCTCGTTGATGATGCGCAGCACTTCCAGGCCCGCAATTTTGCCGGCATCTTTCGTCGCCTGGCGCTGCGCGTCATTAAAGTAAGCCGGTACGGTGACGACTGCCTTGGTCACCTTTTCGCCGAGATTGGCCTCTGCCGTTTCCTTCATCTTCTGCAGGATGAACGCCGATATTTGCGACGGCGAATAAGTCTTGCCCTCGGCCTCGATCCAGGCGTCGCCATTCGGGGCCTTGACGATCTTGTAGGGAACAAGCGCCTTGTCCTTTTCGACGATCGGATCGTCGAAACGGCGGCCGATCAGCCGCTTCACCGCAAAAATCGTGTTGGTAGGATTGGTCACTGCCTGCCTACGGGCGGGCTGACCGACAAGGCGTTCACCGTCGCTTGTGAAGGCAACGATGGAAGGCGTGGTGCGCGCGCCCTCCGAGTTCTCGATAATGCGGGCATTCTTGCCCTCCATTACGGCAACACAGGAATTCGTCGTTCCCAGGTCGATTCCGATGACTTTGGACACCGCTGCGCTCCTTGTCTGGTTTGCTTGTTTGCTCTGATTGTCCTCACCAATCCGACAGCAACTGACATGCCAATTTCGATATGCGGCGAATTCAATGGCTTACGGTTCAAGCTCGTACCGGCTCGGACAAAATGTCTCCTTCATGCTGGACAATGTGTCCGCCGCCGACCTCTGTCAGCCGCCTGAAGAACACCCTCGCGCCTTCAGGAGATTCCGATGATCCCTCCTTCGTGCGTCTTGTTGGGGGTGATCCCGAAGAACTCAGTTCCAGTCGCCTTGTCGAATTGGTTGGGCCGAGTCGCTATTCGGATGCTGAACGGGGGCGAGTTGCTGGGCACGGCCAGGATCGCGCTCCATTGGCCATTGCCGATGCACTCGTCATAATTTGTTTCGCAGTTGTTGCCCGTCTCTGAGATTTCGAACCACTTCCCATAGTTGCCGTCCGGACCAGCTACGGATGCAAATGAATAAACCTCATTGGTTATATTGACCAAACCGAGGACCCATTTTTCGCTCGGCTTGCCGCGCCCTTTGAGAGGATCGAAGGTCTTATCGATGTCGGCGTCTCTGATGGTGAAATCGGTGTACGCACCTTTGGTCTGAATCTTCTTGTAAGACACGACGTCCTCCTCGCTCGTCAACCGAACAATGATATCTGTGGCGGCACCCTTGGCCGGCCAGCGCCTCTTTTGGGTTTATTCCTGATTGCCAGGGAGCGGCATGCCTACCGGGGGAGCGCCCGTCGCAATGCCAACCTTGGCCGGGCGCAGCGGTCGTGATCCGATAGTATACCCAGGCTCCACGACCTTGGTGATGGTGCCTGCCGGCACAGAGAGGTCGGGCAGCTCAAACAACGCCTCATGGAAGTTCGGATCGAAGCGCTCCCCCACGGGGACTAGCTTCTTGACGCCATGCTTCTCCAGTGCCTGAAGCATCCCCTTTTCGGTGAGCTCCACACCAAGGATCAGCGTCTTGACGGCCGCGTCAATCTTGCGGGCCTCGTCGGGGACGCTGGCGATGGCGCGTTCCATATTGTCGGCCACGCCAAGCATGTCGCCGGCGAATTTCGCGACTGCATACTGGCGCATGTCGTTGATATCCCGATCTGCGCGGCGGCGCACATTTTCCACCTCCGCCAGAGCGCGCAGCAAGCGGTCTTTCAGCTCGACGTTCTCCGCTTCAAGCCTGGCGAGCGCAGACTGCGCGTCTTGATCGCCCACTGGGTCCTTGGCGGCGCTGTCGGACCGATCAACAGCGGCTCCAGTGCCGGTGCGCTCGGCCGGTTCATGCGCAGGCGCCTTGCCGGTCCGGGGATCGTTGCCATCGGATTTGTGCTTCTTGGTCATGTCATTCTTCTCGCAGAATACGCTCTTCCGGATTTGACTGGACGTCCGCAGGTTCGCTCGATCATCGGCGATCCGCCGCTATTGGCCACTACTCCAACCGAGGCGGGACCAGGCCCCCGACGAGCTAGGCCGCCGTTCTGAGACGCAGGCTCAGCCCGATCAGCGTAAGGCCTTGGAAGACCAGGTCGATCGAGAGGACCAAGCCCAGCAGCCACAGGCTGTTGACCGGCCAGCCCAGCACCAAGACCAGCCCCGCGATCGTCGTCACGACGCCGGAGGCAACGATCCAGCCCCAACCCTGTTCGGATTTCGCCTGGAATCCGAGCCACAAGCGCATAAGTCCTGACGCGATCGTCAACAACGCCAGCAGTAAGGTGAGTATGGCCGATACAAGCAGCGGATTCGCGAAGGTCATGACGCCAGCGACGGCATAGAGCAGACCGCTAAGGAGCCAGAGGAAGAAGCCTCCCCAACTCTTGACCCGCATGGACTGGACGATCTGCGCAACGCCGGCGACGATCATCAGCATGCCGACATAGTAGACCGTCACGATCGTCGCGAACAGCAGATTGCTCACCGCAATCGCGCCCAAGACGACAAAGATGATTCCGAGGACGAGAAACCATCCCCACCTTGCGCGCGCCTCGGCGAACGCTCCTGGCAGCGTGGAAGCTTGATAGGCATTCGTCATAGAAACCTCCCCTTTGTTTTCGCGTCCGGGTTTTTCGCGTCTGCGCTCCTCGCTTTCCGCTGTCACACAGGACGGCCCCGGGTTTCAGACACCTCACATTTGACGGCCGATCGGCAGCCGACCGCTTCCTGCTGATCGCGCGGATTCCGCGTGAGCACCGATTATGGCCGACGGGCCGTCACGGGCGCTCGCGCTTCCATTTGCGGCAACCACAACAATGCATAAGCAATGCACGTGCCAATCCCGAACGGCAGCGATATCAACCGATTGTCGATACAGTCGTGGCGAGCATGATCAAAATGTCCGGCCGCGACGGACAATTTGTCCTGACAACCCTGAGCAATCCGCGCATGAGGAATGCCGCATCGGCAGCGGCCACTTCATCTACCTGCAATACATGCGGCAATGACTGTGCGATCCGGTTTCAAGTGTCGCCAGCGTCCACCGACTTCGAAGCAACGGGACCGACGGGAGGAGCGTCATTCGTCTCCCGTCTTGTCGCCGTAGAGGACCCACTCCGGAGAATTGTCTCCCCCCGGCAGCTTCGACCGCCTGATGTTCGCCAGATTCAGGATGTCCTTGGGCGGTTTGTTGCCTGCCGCATCCATCGAAACCTGGTTGTTCGGGTCATCCGGCGCGCGGGCTACCGTCGTCATGGCCGGATCCGTCCAACGATATTTCTCAGCCATCTCCGTACCTCCTGTTTCGACGGAGCTTCAGGGCTCCCGGGCGTAAAGCTAGATTCTTATCTCGGTCCCGATTTCGACGAGTTGTCCGGACGGGATGCCGAACGAGGCGCCGGTCGTTGCCGAGTTGCGCTGCATCCACATGAAAATGGCTTCCCGCCAGCGCCACATGCCTGGAACATTCGCATCGGGAATTACGGTCTCGCGGCCAATATAATAGCTGGTCTGCAGCAGTTCGTGCGGAGAAACGCACACCCGCGCCTTTGCCAGCGCGCCCGGTATGTCGGGCATCTCCATAAATCCGAACCTGAGGATGACGCTCTCAAAACCGGACGTCAATTCGGAGACCACAGCCCGGTCGTCGGCGTCCATCACCGGGATTTCTTCGACAACCACCGAGACGAGCAGGACGCGCTCCTGCAATGCCTTGTTGTGTCTGAGGTGGATCGAAAGCGACAGCGGGATGCCCGTCCTCGCGGCGGAAAGAAACGCGGCGGTGCCGGGCACCCGGCAGACGGCCTTGTCCTCAAGGGCGGCGATGAATCGTTTTTCATCGAGACGCCGTTCGGCGCGCGCTGCCTCAAGAAGCTCGAGGCCGCTGCGCCATGTCAGCATGAGGAAGGCGATGGCCCCGGCGATAAGCAGCGGGAACCACCCGCCCTCGAGCAGCTTCAGGGCGTTGGCCGAAAGAAAGATGAGATCGACCAGCATGAACATGCCGTTCAACAGCACGACCAGTGTCGGATTGTATCCCCATCTGATCGCCACCAGCGCCGCCAGGAAGGTCCTCGCCGCCGGTGACCGCCAGGAACGCTGCGCCCAGAACGCCGAAGCTGACAGCGAGTGGCGCATGCGCCACGAACCCGACCGCCTCGGATGGCAGCAGCGCCTTGAGAACCTGTGGATCCCTGGCGACGCCGACCAACCCCAGCAAGCCGATCGCGACAAACCAGCACAACATTATCGGGCCGAAAATCCGGCCGATGAATCCGGTTCCCTTGGACTGCGCCAGGAAAAGGGCGATCAGGATCGCGAGTGTTATGGGGATCACCGCATGCTCGAGGCCGGGCGCGTCAAGCTTGAGCCCTTCGACCGCGCTCAGCACGGAGATCGAGGGTGTTATCGCTCCGTCGCCATAGAGCAGCGCGGCGCCGACCAGGCCCAGCACGAGCAGGGCGCCATGTCCGCGACCTCGCCGCCTGTTGCGGGAGCCCAGCAAGGCAAGCATCGCCATCACCCCGCCCTCGCCGTGATTGTCGGCGCGCAGGATCAGCAAGGCATATTTGACTGAAACGATCAGGACGAGGCACCAGATCACCAGCGAGGCTATCCCGACCGCCGCCGCGCCAATGTCCTGGCCGGGTCGCGCGGCCGCCTGCAGCGCGATCTTGAAGGCGTAGAGGGGACTGGTGCCGATATCCCCGTAGACGACGCCGAGCGCCGCAAGCGAAAGGCCGGTCAGGCCCCTTTGCTTGACAGCCGGCTGATTCCGCCGATCAGGCGGATGGTCGCTCGACCACGTCAATCGTTGTCCCCTGTTCGCCCAACTCTTTCTCAGTCACGGCCGCGCGGCCGGAAATGCGTAGTCGCCGAACCGCCGCTTTCGCGCGCTTTCGAATTGCTCCAACGTCTGAGGCTTGACGAAGAGCGCGACGACGTCGGGATGGGCGAGTTGCACGCGCCTTTCGATCGCGGCGACGCAAGCCTCGATTTCCTCGGCGCCAAGCGATTTGTCGAACTCGATGCTGAGCGCAACCATGGCCTGATCCGGCGCGAGCTGGGCGGTCAAGGCGCTGTTGGCGTGCGCCACGCCCGGCTGTTCCTGGGCAAGCCGGCATATGGCCGCGACGAGGGCCGGCGGAGCGCGCTCGCCGATCAGCAGGCTTTTGCTTTCGATCGCAAGCAGCAGCGCCGTGATCGCAAGCACAAGCCCGATCAGGATCGAAGCGACACCATCCAGGATCGGCATGTCGAGCACATCGGCAGCCATGATTCCAGCGGCGGCAATTGCGATGCCGACAAGTGCCGCGCTGTCCTCGAACAGCACCATGAACGCCGGCGGATCCTTGCTTTGCCTGAATGCCGCCCAGAAATCGAGATCGCCTCTGATCTTGGCAAACGTCCGCCACGCGACGAGCCAGGATGCGCTTTCGAACAAGAAGGACAGGCCGAGCACGACGTAGCTGACCACGACCTGTTCCACAGGTCGCGGGGCAATGACGTGCTGGACGCCCTGGTAGAGCGACACGCCCGCGCCAAGCCCGAACAGCAGCAGTGCAACGATGAAACTCCAGAAATAGAGCTCCCTGCCAAAGCCCAATGGATGAATGAGGTCCGGTCGTCGCGCTGCCCGGCGATAACCGTAGAGGAGCAAGCCCTCATTGCCGGAATCGACGATCGAATGCACAGCCTCGCTGGCCATCGCGGCGCTGCCCGTGACAAAGGCCGCCACGAGCTTGGTCGCCGCGACGGCAATGTTGCCGGCCAGCGCGGCATGAACGACAAGGCGTGCCGATGGCCGTCGATGCAGTTTGGGATCAGTCAGCACTGCGCTCACGACAACCTCCCCGGCAAAAGCCACTTGTCGTGGACAGCGCCCGCGCGAATCCGTAAGACCATCGGCATGGTGCATACGGCCGCAACCGGGACGCTACTTTGTCTGTCTGGATACGGCATCGGGTTTGTCGCCATTGTGCGTGGTGGGTTGCGAGGGTTGAGGTCCCGCCGGACCGGGCCGTGCTGCGGATGACTGCTGCTGTTGCAGCGGGAAGACTTCGGTGCCGGCCGGCATGGTCTCGACGTAGACGGCGGATCCTGGGGAGGCGAAATCTGCTCCGGTCTTTGCAACGACCTCCTTGAGGGCGTAGGCCAGCGCTTCCTTGATCTTGAGCCATTCGCCCCATTCGGTGGTGCGAGTGAAACAATAAACCATGACGTCGATGGAAGAAGTGCTGAAGCTGGCGATACGCACGAAGGTCGGCGCCTCGGGAGGTTGGACGAAATCTCCATCGCCCAGGATGTGGCTTTCGATACCGTCGCGGATCTGACGGAGCTGGTCGACCGTGGTGTGATAGTCCAGGCCGATGATCCAGGAGATGCGCCGATACGTCATCTGTGAAAAGTTGGTCAGCGCGTTGTCCGCCAATTTTGAATTGGGAACGAAAACCGGCGCCATGTCGAAGCGCCGCACTTTGGTCGTTCGAAGGCCGATGACTTCAACCGTGCCCTCGACAATGCCGTCCACCAGAATCCAGTCGCCGTTCCGGAACCGTTGCTCGCCGATGATGAAGATGCCGGCTATCAGGTTCTTGAACAGGTCCTGCGCTCCGAGCGCAACTGCGACGCCGACCAACCCAAATCCCGCCAGGAAGGGTCCGACACGGATACCCCAGATTTCAAGGATGACGGCTGCACCCAAGGATAGGACGAGAACCTTGGCCACCCGCACGCCCCAGCCGACCATGGCCCGACTAAAGGCTGCCTTGCGGCCGTCAAGTAGCGCACCCACCGGCACGACGATTGCGAAAAGCCCCCAGAAGATCGAAAAGCCAACCAGCGAGCGATTGATCTCGCCGAAGATCTCCTTCGCCTGCGGTGGCACAACAAGAAACGTCGAGATTGCAAGGGTCGCCACGATAATCGGGATGAACCGGATTGGCGGGGCCAACGCTTCAACGATGGCATCGTCGATCACGCTGCTCGTCCTTTTTGACCAATAGCGGATCTGTTTCAGTATCACGTAGCCGAACAGCCGCCGCACGGCCATCGCCGCCGAAAGGATGAGCATGGCGAGAACGAGTTGCCCGACGGTTATTCCGAGGAAGCCGTAGGCCCAGATGTCGATCAGCGATGCCCGAAGCGCCGCTGGAATCGAGCTTGTCGTATTTGGCTCCATTTGCATCGACCCTCGCAACCGGTTGCTGGCTTTGTCGCCGTTCAACCGGGAGTGCCGCTCTCCCCCAGGTCTCGAATACCTAGAATGCAATGACGCATGACAACCACTCTCAGCCGGAGAGCCAAAGCCGCATCGCGCCGGCCACGAGCCCAAGCGCCGCCACGCTTGCCGCCCAGATTGTGGCCATCCATGCAAGCCGTTTCCAAAGGGGGACGTCCGTGGTCATCAGTGATAGCCGTGGATGCCCGCCTTGCCTCGGAACACCCAGTAGGCCCAGCCAGTGTAGGCGAGGATCGCGGGAATGATGATGAGCGCGCCGGGCAGCATGAAAATTTGGCTCTCGGGCGGTGCGGCCGCTTCCCAGATGGTCACCGCACGTGGCACGACATAGGGGTAGATGCTGATCCCGAGCCCGACGAAGCCTAGCAGAAACAATGCCAGGGCCATGAAGAACGGCGTACGCTCGAACTCGCGCTTCAGGCTCCAGAAGAATGTCGCGGAGCAGATGACCACCAGCAGGGGTACCTGGGCGGTCAGCAGCACGCCCGGCAGCGCGAACCAGCGCCGCCAGTAATCGTAGTGCAGGAAAGGGGTAGCCATGCTCACGGCCGCAAGCGCGACCAGCGTCGCGGCGCCAAGCAGCGATGCCGCGCGGCGCGCCTGGCGCTGGCTCGTTCCTTCGGTTTTCATGATCAACCAGGTTGCGCCAAGCAAGGCATAGCCGATCACCACGGCGACACCGGTCAGCAGACTGAATGGGCTCAGCCAGTCGAGCCAGCCTCCGGCATAGGCATCGTTCTCGACGTTGATCCCCTGCAGGATCGCGCCGAGCGTGATCCCCTGCGCAAGCGCCGCCACGAACGAACCCGCCGAGAAGGCCACATCCCACAAGGGACGGTGGCGCGGATCGCGCCATCGGAACTCGAAGGCGACACCCCGGAAGACGAGCCCCAGGAGCATCGCGATTATCAATGGATAGGTCGCGGGCAGGATGATTGCATAGGCGAGCGGGAAAGCGGCGAGCAGCCCGCCGCCACCCATGACCAGCCATGTTTCATTGCCGTCCCAAACGGGCGCGATCGAGTTCATTGCCTGATCGCGCTCGTCGCCCACCTCCAGGGTAGGGAAGAGGATGCCGATGCCGAGGTCGAAACCGTCCATCACGACATAGGCCACGACAGCGAACCCAATGATCGCTGCCCAGACGATTGTGAGATCAATGCCGAGCATGACGATCACCCCTTTGCCGAGGAGGACGCAGCCACGCCTAGCGCCGGCGTGATGCCGGCCGCGCGTTGCGGCACGTGGGCCGGCTCTGTCTCGCCGCGCTCCGGCGCTTTGGCCATCAGGCGCAGCAGATAATAGGTGCCTGCCCCGAAGGCGAAGAAATAGACCACGACAAACGCGATAAGCGACGCGGCGACCGCCGGAGCGGCGAGCGGCGAATGCGAGTCCGCGGTCCGCAACAGGCCATATACCGTGAAGGGCTGCCGCCCGACCTCGGTCGTCACCCAACCGGCGATCACGGCGACGAAGCCCACCGGTCCCATCACGATAGCCGCGCGATGCAACCAGGACCAGTCATATAGCCTGCCGCGCAAACGGGCGGCGAGGCTCCACAGGCCGATGCCAAGCATGGCAAAACCGATCGCCACCATGATACGGAACGACCAGAATATGATGGGTGCCGGAGGCCATTGATCTCGGGGGTAGTCAGTGAGGCCTGGTAGTGGCGCATAGGGGTCGTGCTTGAGAATCAGGGATCCGATATGGGGGATTGAGATTTCATAGCGGACGCGGGCCTCGTCATTGCTCGGAAAGCCGAACAGCACGAGCGGCGCGCCATTGGGGCTCGGCTGATAATCACCTTCCATGGCGAGCACTTTCGCCGGTTGATGCTCCAGTGTGTTCAGCCCATGCGCGTCTCCGGCCAGTATCTGGATCGGCGCGACGATCGCCGCCATCCACATGGCCATCGAGAACATCTTGCGCGCGCCGGGATTGGCGCGATCCCGAAGCAGATGCCAGGCACCGACGGCGCCCACCACGAAAGCGGTGGTGAGATATGCCGCAATCACGGTGTGAACGAGACGGAAGGGAAAGCTCGCAGTGAAAATGATCGGCAACCACGAGCCCGCGGGGACGAACTGGCCCTTGGCGTTGATCGCAAAACCCGCCGGCGTCTGCATCCAACTGTTGACGGCGATGATCCAGGTTGCCGAGATCAGAGTGCCGAGCGCCACCATGCAGGTGGCAAAGAGATGCAGCTTCTTTCCGACCTTGCTCATGCCGAACAGCATCACGCCGAGAAAGCCTGCCTCGAGGAAGAAGGCGGTCAACACCTCATAAGCCATGAGCGGACCGACTATGGAACCGGCCTTGTTGGAAAACACCGACCAGTTCGTTCCGAACTGGTAGGACATGACCAGACCCGACACGACCCCCATGCCGAAAGCGACGGCGAAGATCTTGAGCCAATAGCGATAGAGGTTGGCGTAGACGCCCTGACCGGTTTTCAACCAGAGCCCTTCGAGTACCATCAGGTAGCTCGCAGTCCCGATCGAAAACGCCGGGAAGATGAAGTGGAAGGAAATGGTGAACGCAAACTGCGCACGCGCCAGAATCACCGGATCGAGTTGATCGAGCAACATCCTTCCTCCTCAGACAATCCAAACACGTCGCCTCGATGGGTGCAACCATCGAAGTCATTCTTTCCTGATCGACAGATCAGCCTCGTTCAGGTGGCAACGACCCGAACAGGGATGGATTTGGCGGCCGGTGTACCGCTGATCCTGTCGTAATAATCGAGAGGCAGGAGCGGGTTCAATTCGGGGTAATATCCCGCAACCGCCCCGCGCGGCATCGGATAATCCAACACCGTCAGACCGTCGACTTGTCGTTTGAGGCCGTCATCGCTGATCGTTTCCAGCGCGACGCGCGCCCCCGCGTCAATGCCTCTATCGGTGCGATCCTCGGCGTTCATGAAGAGCACCATACGGTCGTTGTAGACACCGCGGTAGCGATCATTGTTGCTGTAGATCGTGGTATTGAACTGATCGTGCGAACGCACGGTCGCCAACCGAAGTATCGCGGGGTCGGAAACCGGATCATTCACCTCGAAACCGGACATGAGGAGGAAATTCGCCTTGCCGTTTGGCGTCGGCCAGACGAGGCGGCGTGGCGGCACGTCGAGGTGAAACCCTTTCGGATCTTTGATCCGCTCCGAAAAGTCGCTGTAGATCTCCGGATAAACCGCGGCGATCTTGTCCCGAATGAGATTGTAGTCGTGGATATAGTCTTCCCACGACACTTTGCTGTCGGGCAGCGTGGCAAGCGCCATCCGGCAAACGATCTCCACTTCCGGAAGCAGATGCGGGGTGGCGGGCGCCAGCACGCCGCGTGACGCAGTAACGTTCGACATGGAGTCTTCGATGGTGACGAACTGTTCGCCAGCCGACGCCCTGATCCATTCGGAACGCGAGACAACCGGCAGGATAAGCGCGTCGCGGCCGTGCACGATGTGCCCGCGATTGAGCTTCGTCGCAATTCCCACCGTCAGTGCCAGTTTGCGCATCGCCGCGTAGGATCTTTCAGTGTCGGGAATCGCGCGAACGAAATTGCCGCCCATCCCGATAAAGACCTTGGCGGTGCCTTTTTCCATCGCTTCGATGGTCTCTATCGTGTGGTGCCCATGTTCGCGTGGCGGTTCGAACCCGAAAACATCGCGGACGCGGTCCAGATAGTCTTGCGTGGGCTTTTCATCGATTCCCACCGTACGATCGCCCTGGACGTTGGAATGGCCGCGAATGGGCGAAATGCCTGCGCCAGGCTTGCCGAAGTTGCCGCGAAGCAGGAGGAGATTGGCCACTTGCTGCAGGAGGCGGGATCCCTGCTGGTGCTGGGTAAGGCCCATGCCGTAGCAAATCATGGTCGCGCGCGAGCGGATGTAGATTTCGGCGCAGCGGCGAATCTGGGCTTCTTCCAATCCGGAAATCCTGACGATGTCGGACCATTCCTGGGCCATGGCATCTTCGCGGATGGCGTCCAGCCCGACGGTGTGCTTGTCGATGAAGTCGGTGTCGATGATCTTCTCGCCTTGAGCTTCGCGCTCGAAGATCACCTTCATCATGCCCTTGATCAATGCGAGGTCGCCGCCGATGCGGATGTGAACGAATTCGCTCGCGATAGCCGTTGAACCAAAGGTCGCCATCTGCACGACGTCTTGGGGCTCGGTGAAGCGTATCAGCGCGCGCTCGGGCATGGGGTTGACGGCAACGATCGGAACCCCGCGCTTCCGGGCCTCGACCAGATTGGTCATCATGCGTGGCGAATTCGTCCCGGTATTCTGCCCGATCACGAATATGGCCTCTGCGTGCTCGAAGTCCTCGAGAACCACGGTCCCCTTGCCGACGCCGATAGCGGGCGGTAGGCCGCGGCTCGTCGGCTCGTGGCACATGTTCGAGCAATCCGGAAAGTTGTTGGTCCCGAATTCCCGAATGAAAATGGCATAGAGGAACGCCGCCTCGTTCGGCGTGCGGCCGGATGTATAGAATTCCGCGTGATGGGGACTTTCGAGCGCCCGCAGATGATCGCCGATCATCGCAAACGCCGCGTCCCAGTCGCACGGCACGTATCGGTCGGACGCAGCATCGTAGCGCATGGGCTCCGTCAGGCGCCCCTGCATCTCGAGCCAGTAATCCGACTGTTCCATAAGCTCCGACACGGTGTGCTTTTCGAAGAACTCCCGGGTCACGCGCCGTTTCGTTGCCTCGAACGCCAGTGCCTTGGCGCCATTCTCGCAAAACTCGAGCGTCTTCTTGCAATCCGCGTCGGGAAAGGCGCAGCTCGGACATTTGAAGCCGCCCGGCTGGTTCATCGCAAGCAGCGCCCGCGAACCCTTGGTGACGACGCTTTGCTCGAGCAGCACTTTCGCTGTTGCCGCCGCTGCTCCCCAGCCGCCGGCCGGATGGTGATACGTCTTATAAAGCGGCTTGGTGTCGGCCATTTCGCGAAGCGCTCCGTAGACCCGTGAAAATCATACTTAAACATATTATCCTATTGAAATCTATAGACAATTTGTCTTTCATGATTGGACAATTTCATGATTGGACAAAATGTCCTCGGGATGAAGTCGAACAGAGCGTAAGCCTTTGATATTCCACGACGTGGAGAACTGGCACGAATGATGCTACGGGCAGGCCACTGAAGAGGTGCCTGTCATTCTGCCGGCAGCGCCGACCTCGGATCGGACAACCTACCATTCCGAGGCGAAGTCCCCTGCCCGGCAGGTTGCGGGGCATCCCCGGTTTGTGGGCGGATGCGAGGCGCGTTCGAATTCCGCTGACGGCGAGCAAACGGGCGGTTCGGACGTCAAGACCGCAACCCGGCGATTGTCGTCCCTGACCGCAGCGCGCTAGCTTGCCGACACAGTAGCTGAAACGAAGGGCGCGATGGTGTCGTTATCGGGCGCGGTTCACATGGGCATGCAAGCTCTGTCTGGCCTGCCGCTGTTCGTCGTACACCTAATCACGGTGGCGCGCGCGATCACCCGCGCCAACCGCACACCTGCCGCCCGGGTAGCCTGGGTGGCTGTCATCATGCTGCTGCCGCTGCTTGGCGTCATTGCCTATCTGTTCCTCGGCGAGACCAGCATCGGACGCAGGCGGGCGCGACGGCTGAAGGCGGCGGAAGACCGAACCGTCCGGCCCAACCATGCGGCCTATGTGCCGGTGGTCATCGAGCCGGAAGCGGCGGGTCAATTCGAGCTTTGCCGGTCCATCAATGGACTGCCCCCGGTGGCGGACAACCGCATCTTGCTTCTTGGCGATCCCGAGGCGTCCAACGACCAGCCGACGCTCGATTCTGACAGCGCAATCGACTCGCTGGTAAGGGATATCGAACAGGCAAGGGAGCATGTGCACATCAGCTTCTATATCTGGCTCGACGACAACAACGGCGGCAAAGTCGCCCACGCCGTCGCCGATGCGGCACGGCGCGGCGTGCGCTGCCGGGTGATGGTGGACGCGCTGGGGTCGCGTGCGTTCACCCGCGGTCCACGCTGGCGGCAATTGCGCGAAGCCGGTGTGCTGCTGGTCGCCACGTTGAACGACATTCCACGCTTGGGGCACTTGGCCGTGGGCCGCGTCGACCTGCGCAACCATCGCAAGATCGTCATCATCGACAATCGTATCGCCTATTGCGGCAGCCAGAACTGCGCGGATCCGGCATTCCGTATAAAGGCGAAGTATGCGCCCTGGGTGGACATCTTCCTGCGTTGCGAAGGGCCGGTGGCGCGTCAGGCGCAGTATCTGTTTCTATGCACATGGATCGCCGAAACCGGCGAGCCGCTGGAAGGGCTTGCCGCGGCTGAGCCCGCGCCGGAGCGCTTCCAGCCGGGGAGCGTGGCGCAGATGTACGGCACCGGACCGACGACGCCCGGCAATGCCATGTCCAACTCCTTCGTTGACGCGATCTATTCCGCACGCCAGGAACTGGTGATCACGACGCCTTACTTCGTGCCTGATGAGGCGGTTCTGCGCGCCGTGTGTGCCGCCCCGCGCCGAGGCGTCGAGACGACGATCATCTTCCCTGAACGCAACGATTCATGGCTGGTGAAAAATACGAGCCGCAGTTGCTATGCGGAGCTGCTCGTCAATGGCGTAAGCGTCTATGAGTATCCCCTAGGGCTGTTGCACACCAAATCGATGACCATCGACAGGAAGACCGCGTTGATTGGGTCGGCCAATATCGACCGGCGCAGCATGCAGCTGAACTTCGAGAACAACCTGCTGGTGGCGGACGAAGGCGTCGTCGCCGCGGTCCGAGCCCGCCAGCAGGGTTATCTCGACGTATCGCTGCCGGTCGCGCTCGACGTCGTCAGGGCCTGGCCGTTCCATACGCGCCTGGTGCAGAACGCCGTGGGCATGACGGCGCCCGTGCTCTAAGGAATTCCAGGAAAACCGTGATCGGACAGGCGCCGCAGCCATTCGTCCGGAATTGCGTTAAATCAAAAAGAGAGCAAATCAAAGAGAGGGCGGTTCGCCGTTTCGTAAAACGGTGAACCGCCCTAGAGGCTTCGGCTCGGGAGGAAGACCGAAGGTCAGGCCGCCTGGATCCTGGCGACCAGACTGTTAAAACTGCCGTAGAGCGCATTCGCGTCGATGAGACGCGGCGCTCCGTTGCGGATCACGGCGAGCGCCGGTGTGCCCTCAGCATGCAATCGCTGGAACAGCGCGCGACCACAACCGAGCAGGTCATGATGAGCCACCAGGAATTCTTCCGTCGGCGCCGCCACAAGCCTTGCAGCATCCGCCATGTCGGCGTCTTCCAGAACCTCGGCCACGCCCCGTTTGGTCACGATATCGCGGCCGTCGACGTAGCGGGCATACTGGATCGCCTTCAGCGCCGGTAGCCGGCGCTGCGAATCCTTGAAACCGGCGGCGCAGATGCCTAGCGTGGCGGTGGCGGAATCGAGCAGCGTGCCTCGCGCGTTCAGAACATTGTCCAGATAGGCCTGGCTGAAAGGCTGACCGCTCAGTTGCTTGATGCGCTGGTCGCTGGTCCAGGCATGAGCGGCAAAACCCGCATCCAGCGGCCGGGCGCCGGCCCCCGAGAAGAGACCGGTCGGCAGCGCGTCGATCGCGACACCGCTCGCGGCAAGTCTGTCCAGCATCGGCGTGGCGCCATAGCACCAGCCGCAAAGTGGGTCGAAAAGATAGGCGATGATCATAGCTGTCTCGGCACGCTTGATATGCGAGCTTATTTCACTCTGCGACCATGAAAGAAGCCGGCATTCGTCGTGTTCAGTCGGATGTTGCCGGTTTCGCCCTGTTCCGACGGGTTGTCGATCCTCTTTTCGGATATCGTTTCCTTCTTGTTTTTCGGACTTCCTCCCACCCCTTTCGGGCTGCGACTGGCGGGCGGCACAGGTGGCATCTCGTTGTGTCGTGACATAGCGAACTCCTGGAACGGCAGGCCGGAACTGAGAACCTGGCAGCAATACGCATGCCAATTGGCGTGCGCCGCGATATCAATGGCTTACAAGTAGGCTTCGGGAAATTTTGGACAACATGTCCGCGTAGGAAAGACGCGTTGTCCATGTCGTCGCCTGATGGCTCCTTCGCCGTTCCACGTGACGTTGGTCACCATCGACTTTGACCTTCGTCAGATGTTTCCGCCCGTTGAGCCACGATAGAAAGCCGCATGCGCTTCTGTTGCGATCATCATCGACGAGGTTCGCGCATCACTCTCGGATCCGGCCGCCCCAGTTGTCGTGACCACGAGTAGAGAGTGTCCGGCAGGGATCATCGATGGCTCAAGGTCAGCCGATGATCCGCATTGTTGCAAGGCGAGAGCGCTGCCTGGAATTCGATAGCATCCTTGAAGGCGCGGGCGACCGCCGGAAAGTCGGCGTCGTAGTCGTAGCTGTAGAGTGGCAAGTCCTTGAAGGAGATCTCCGACATATCGAGTTGCGGCGGGGCAAGCTGCACCAGCGCCTTCGCGAGCTTGCGGTTGATGGATTCACGCGCGAGGCTGCCGGTGAGATAGTCGACTTTGTGCTTGGTCATTTGTACCTCCCTGCGTTCACCTGAACGTGCTGATGATGATTGCAATCCCACATGAGGCGCATCGCGACCCGACGAAGCCCGCGATTTCCCGTGGCGTGCGAGACGATGCGCTATTCTCGCAGCTTGGCCGCCACCTCAGCAACGCGCTTGCCGAGCAGACGCGCAGTTTCAAGGTCGCCCTGCCGCGGAGCTTCCTCCGGCGAGGCGTCGGAAGGCGAAATCGCCAGCGCGCCCGCAAAACCGGCCGTCCAGTTCACGTCGTCGGGTCCTGCCTCCTTATTGTTGGCCGGCATCAGGCCGGTGCCTACCCAGATTTGGCCGTGTTGCTGGGAGAGGGTGAAGAAGAAGAGCATAGTGGAGGACTTATCGCCGTTCACCGACGCGGAATTGGTGAAACCGGCCGCTACCTTGTCCTTGAGCGCCTGCGTGAACCAAGGCTTGGAACTGGCATCGGCAAACTTGATGAATTGCCAGGCCGGTCCGCCCATATAGGTCGGAGAGCCGTAAATTATCGCGTCTTGCGCGGCCAGGGTTTCGAAGGTGATCTCCGGCAGGTCGCCATTCGCGTCGATCCGGAACATCGTCACCTCCGCACCCGCAGCGGCAGCACCATGCTGCACAGCTTCGGCCTGCTTAGCGGTGTGGCCATATCCGCTGAAATAGACGATCGCTATCCTGGTCATGAACTGCCCTCATATCGCCGGGTGAACGGGACGTATTGCACAGATGAATTACTCAGATGATTTCTTCAATTTTCACTTTGTGGACGCCAAACTCGACGGTGTCGGATTTCTCCAATCCATCGATCGCCTGATAGAATGGCGCGAGCGGTGAGAGGCCTATTAGCTCGATCCCCTCGCAGGTGAAGTGGTCCATAGAGACGCCGATCACGAAGTGGCGGCCATTGACGGTTACGATCGCGCCAGGCTCGACGAATTCCTTCGGCCCGAAATCGAGCGCATTCAACGCCGCGACCTTAGCTTCGGCGGCGCGGAGCATCTTCTCAAGGTCTTCAGCGAGCTCCGCTTGCGACCAGGCCTGAGCTTGATCGTCCACCACGGTCGCTTGATCTTCGGCCGGCTTGCTCGCCTGAAGGTGCTCGGTATATGCCGTCCTCGCGCCGTCCAGTTCGGCCGCTGCCAACTCAATCAACTTGCCGCGGACGCTGTACTTGTTCATTTACCGCATCTCCGTCTTGTCCAATCGCTCGGGTCCTGTCGGAAAATTTCATCGAGGCGTGCGTCGCAAGATTGCTGGCCTCCGCGACTGGCCACATCGAGACAGCCCGATTGCAGATTCGTAAATGCAGCCGGTCGCCGGCACGAGTTCGACCCAGATCGGACTGATCTCTCCGCCAGTTGACATCGATCGTCAGTTCGAGGAGCGGCAGGCCTCCACTCACACGACAGGTATCGTTCTTTCTAATCTTCACTGGACTGGCCTTGCTCATCGCACCATGGCCTCCATGATGGCGGCTCGTGGGCTCCGGCTGCCGCCCTGCCGTGTTGGATATCATCATCGTCAGCTCGGCCGCGATCCCCTCCCCGCACGCGACTCCTCCTCGACACAACCACTTCCGTCGAACGGAAATTACAATCACCTAGCGAGTATCGCTCTGCGCAGTGCTATCAATCTTTGTGATCTCGCTGATCTCGATCGAGCTTGGCTGCGATCGCCCTGTCGATCAATTCTTCATTGTGGCTGATAAACTCCTCTCGTGTCATGCTGGAGGCGCGCCACTTTGCTTCTAGGGCCGCGTCTCTATCGAGCCATTGATCGCGCGTCGCATGGTCGAACTTATGTCGTCTGGCATCCTGTGATCCTCGCGAGGCGTCGTGGTGATCCTTGGTCATCATACATTCCCTTCTAACAACATCGTCGCCTGGTCGCCCGAAATACTTCGTATGGCTGCTTTGGAATACATGACACGGCGACACGCAGACGAGTAACTGTTCAGGCATGTACAAGCATTGGTCGCCATGTGAACTAGCGAGGCAAAATCGAACAGAGCACCTTGGCGCAGTATCGGTGTCGATCCGAAATATCGCGTTGGGGCGATGCCACCGGTCGACACTGTTCTCGAAGGACGGTCAACGAAGATTCAATTCCAATTGGCCTCTCTCGCCCACTTGTCCACCTCCTTGCGCACTTGGTTTTTGTCGTAGCCGTAGAGATCCTGAAGCTTACCTTCCAATCTCTCTCGATCACCGTTGATGATGTCGATATCATTGTCGGTCAGCTTGCCCCAAGTCGCTTTGAGCGCGCCCTTGGCAGCCTTCCAGTTTCCCTCGATGCGATCCCAGTTCACATTCGCCTCCTTCGCTGATTCGTCCGTCAGGGATGTTCGGCACGCCGAACATCAGTAGGCCTAGCATCGGTACATGGAAGCGCAACAAACGTGCCAGTCTCGTAAAGCAATCAAATCAATACTTTGGCAGAAGGTCGTTGGAATGCGATGGACAACTTGTCGAAATGGCTGCGGTCAAATTGTCCTCGGCGCAAATCCCCAGGCCGATAGCGCGCCGTGCTGGTCGCCTCATCCAAGCGAAGTTCGCCCACGCGCCAAAAGGTTAGATGATGCGCCGACATGGAGCTTCGCGCAGCCCTGATGGGGCACAGGTTTGAGAGGCGACCGCTGTTGTTTTCCGGGACTATGCCCGCTGCGGCCGTGTTGGAAGGCGCTCAGCGGCGGGCAGGCTAGCACCTGAACGAAATCCGGGCGTGTCAGACGATCGCTGGATCGAAGTCGAAAGCTATCGCGCCCAGGACCTTCTGGCGGAAGCGCAGCGTGCCCTTCTCGCCGTACAGCGGCCTGTCGAGCTTATGCCCCATCAGGACCTCCCTCAGCTCCAGGTCGACGCCGCCTTCCAGCATGCGGTCCTCGAAGGCGCGTCTGAGGGAGTAGACGCTATGTTGCGGGCTCGGCTTCAGGCCATGTTCTTTGAAATATTTGTTGGCCATGGCCGAGTAGGAGTCCTCCTTGTCCTTGTACCGGGGAAATCCCTTCGGGTGCCGTTTGAACGCCTCCAGGGCGACGCCGACCAGCGGAATTTTCCGGTCCGACTGCTCCGTCTTTATGGCCCTGGTGTCGTCGGGGTCGGTCCTGGCCCTGACGTGTATGTACGGGACCTCGTCGTCCAGGAAGATGTCCCCCGGCGCGATGTTGCACAGCTCCCCAGGGCGACAGCCTGTTCGACCTGTGCCAGGTGATTCCGCGGCCTTCGTCGTTCATGGCCGCGAGCGCGCCGGGAGCTAGAATCTTGTCCCGGATCCACTCTGCCGCAAACGGCATTCTCTTCCGCCCGCCCCCGTTCTTGAAGCTGAGGTCGGAGGTGGGTTCTTCCTGTCCTCCTGCTGGTGCCTGAAGTACCTCGAGTAAATGTTCCGCAGTATGCCGATCTGCTTGTTGGCGGGAGCGCCCCTTCTGCTTTTTGTCGTCCGGCACCACCCTGCCGAGCCAGTATTCGTGAAGGGTCAGGCCGTCTTCGCGCGTCGTTTCGGCGATCGGTTTGTCGCCGCCCACCAGCGAAAGGAAATTTGATATCGCGCCCTTCCTCGTGTTGTCCCAACGCGTCAGCTGTCCCGGGCTCTTCTTTGCAAGCTCGTCTTTCTTGATCACGTTCTTGTAGACTTCGTATGCCTTCCACCAGCCGTCCTTCGGTCGGTCCTCGCGCCCCAGGACCGCAGCCTCCGCTTCGGCCGACGTCCCCGCCGAGGCGATTGCAAGCACGCGCCGGACGAGTTCGATGAGCGGTCCCGAAGCCAGCTCCGAGCTCGTCCGATAGGAGAACCCCAGCGCCTCGGCCCGCCTGGTACCGCAGGCGTGCCTGGGCCTCGTCCTCGTCGAGAACCAAGCCGCATTGCGCGATCCCTTGCATTGGAAGGCGGAGGCGGAGATTCTGGGGATGGAATCTGGAGCGGGTAGCGGGAATCGAACCCGCATATTCAGCTTGGAAGGCTGCTGCTCTACCACTGAGCTATACCCGCGCCTTGCACTGAAGTACCGGATTCACCCGAAAAGCGCCATGCGCTTTTCGCCTCCGATGCTTTTCTCGTTTCAGGGCTTCCGGGCCGGCAGTGGTGGAGAGGGTTGGATTCGAACCAACGTAGGCTAAGCCAACGGATTTACAGTCCGTCCCCTTTAACCACTCGGGCACCTCTCCAGTCTGCCGCCGGAGCCATGCAACGAGGCATTCACGCCGTTCCGGACCCGAGATAGATGTCTTCTCCGAAATCAGCGAAGCGCCTTATGGCGGCAAGGCCAGTGGGTGTCAACCGCGCTGGTAGGGTTTTTCGATGTTGTTCGCCGGCTGCGGCGACGGGCCATATCCCTGGCCGCGGGACCCAGCTATAGAAGCCAGCCATGAACAACAAGACCAACACCCCGAAAGACACCCACTACGCCAAACTGCGCCGCGCCCATCGCGACGAGAAAAGCGGCGGCGCGCCGGCATTCAGGCCGCGCCTGCCCGTTCCGCCGGGCGAGAATGCCGCCGACGGCCTGGTGCGACTTTATGGCCTGCACACGGTGCGCGCAGCACTCGACAATCCGCTCCGCAAGATCCGGAAAATGCTGGTGACGCGCAATGCGGCCGAGCGTCTTGATATAGCCGACCTCGCCGCCCTGTCCTTCAAGGCGGAACTGGTCGAACCCAGGGATATCGACAAGGTCACGGGTTCCGACGCCGTCCACCAGGGCGTGCTGATCGAGGCCGAACCGCTGAAGCCCAAGCGCCTCGATGCGCTCGGTGACACAAGGCTGGTGCTGGTGCTCGACCAGGTCACCGACCCGCACAATGTCGGTGCCATCCTGCGCTCGGCGGTCGCCTTCGGCGCCGGCGCGCTGATCACCACCGCGCGTCACAGCCCGCAGGAATCAGGCGTGCTAGCGAAATCCGCCTCCGGCGCGCTGGAACATATCGACCAGATCGAAGTGAAGAATCTCGCCGACGCGCTCGGGCAATTGCACGAGGCCGGCTTCCAGACGATCGGTCTTGATTCGGACGGGCCGGCGGAAATCGAAACCAGCTTTGCCGGCGACCGGATAGCGCTGGTGCTCGGCGCCGAGGGCAAGGGCCTGCGCCAGAAGACGCGCGAGACCGTGACGAAGCTAGCGCGGCTCGACATGCCCGGCGCCATCCACTCGCTCAACGTGTCGAACGCGGCGGCGGTCAGCCTCTATGCCGCGCGGGCATTTTTGAAGCGCGGCTGATCCGGAAGCGGCAGAGCCGCCTGCCGGGAAGGTTACGAAACGAGAAACGGGTTCCGGCGACATCAGCCGAAACCCGTTCTTGGGCAGGGCAAGAGGTGGCGGCTTGGGAACGTTATACCGCCCTCTCCTGACCTATGCCGCTTTGCCTTTGACTTCGGCTGCCGCGCTGCCAACCTCGAAATTGGCCATCCGCTCCAGTGCCCGGACCAGGGCCGAGTGATCCTCCTTGGCACCACCATTGGCCGCGCAGGAATTGAACAGTTGCTGGGTGGTCGAGGTGTTGGGCAGCGACACGCCGAGCGCCTTGGCGCCTTCCAGCGCCAGGTTCAGATCCTTCTGGTGCAGTTCGATGCGGAAGCCCGGCGCGAAAGTGCGCTTGATCATGCGCTCGCCATGCACTTCAAGGATGCGCGAGGCCGCCAGCCCACCCATCAAGGCTTGCCCGACCTTTGCCGGATCGGCGCCGGCTTTCGACGCAAAAACAAGCGCTTCGGCGACGGCTTCAATGGTCAGCGCGACGACGATCTGGTTGGCGACCTTAGTGGTCTGGCCGACGCCGTTCGGTCCGACCAGCGTGATGTTCTTGCCCATCTTCTCGAATACGGGCCTGGCGCGTTCAAATGCCTTTTCCTCGCCGCCGACCATGATGGTGAGCGACGCCGCCTTGGCGCCGACCTCGCCGCCCGAAACCGGCGCATCGAGATAGTCGCAGCCGAGATCATTGATCTTCCCAGCGAATATCTTGGTCTCGATCGGCGAGATCGAGCTCATGTCGATCACCAGCTTGCCCTTGGTCAGGCCTGACGCAACGCCGTTCTCGCCGAACAGCACATCGGCCACCTGCGGCGTGTCGGGCACCATGGTGATGATGATGTCGGCAGCCTCGGCCACGGCGGCATGGCCGGTGACGGTTTTCAGGCCTTTGGCCACGAGATCCGCCGATGGCTTGGAGCGGTGGTCGCTCGCGATCACCTTGTAGCCGGCGTCGAGCAGATGCCCTGCCATCGGCGCACCCATGATGCCGAGGCCGATGAAGCCGATGGTTTCCATTGATTTTCTCCTGAAGGTCTCTGTTCAAATGTATCGAAGGTCGGCGCTGCCCCTCATCCGCCTGCCGGCACCTTCTCACCGTGAAAGACAGGGAGAAGGGACAAAGCTCCAGCGCTGGCGGCCCCCTCTCCCCGTTCTTCACGGGGAGAGGATAAGGTGAGGGGCCGCGCCAGCGGTGGTTGAAAATCAGCCTAAGCCGCCGCGCTCCCATGCCCGGCGAACTCGCTGAACCAGCCTAATCCGGCCTCCGTGCCCGCCTTCGGCTTGTATTCGGCGCCGATCCAGCCGGAATAGCCGAGGCGGTCGATGTGCTCGTAGAGGAAGGGATAGTTGATCTCGCCCGTCCCCGGCTCGTGACGGCCGGGATTGTCCGCAAGCTGGATATGTGCGATGCGGCCGAGGTTTGTCTCGATTTTCCGGGCGAGATCCCCCTCCATGATCTGCATGTGATAGATGTCGTATTGCAGGAACAGGTTTTTTGAGCCGACACGATCGATGAACGCCAGCGCCTGCTCCGAATAGTTCAGGAAGAAGCCTGGAATGTCGCGCGTGTTGATCGGCTCGATCAGCAGCCTGATGCCTGCCTGCTCCAATTTCTCCGCCGCGAAGGCGAGGTTTTCGGCAAAGACGTCTTCCAGCACCTTGCGCTCGACGCCCGCTGGCGTGATGCCGGCCAGGCAATTGACCTGCGGGCAGCCGAGCGCCTGCGCATAGGTGATCGCCTTGACGATGCCTTGACGGAACTCCGGCACACGGTCCGGCAGCACGGCGATGCCGCGCTCACCCTTGCCCCAGTCGCCGGCCGGCAGGTTGAACAGAACCTGCGTCAGGCCGTTCTTCTTCAGCCTCGCGGCTACCACATCAGGCGCATGATCATAGGGGCCGATATATTCGACGCCCTTGAAGCCCGCGCGGGCGGCTGCGTCAAAACGGTCGAGGAAATCGTGCTCGCCGAAGAGCATCGACAGATTGGCTGAAAAACGCGGCATTCTTCTTGTCCTTCTTCTCAGTCGAGCATCACGATCGCCGTCGGCGCGTCTTCCTGACGTTCGGCAAGGTCCTCGAATTCGGTGATCTTGTCGATCTCGGTGCCCATCGAGATGTTGGTGACGCGTTCGAGGATGAATTCGAGCACGACCGGGACCTGGTGTTCCTTCACCAGCCGCTGCGCTTGCTTGAAGGCGGCGGCGAATTCGTCGGGCTTGCGCACCCTGACCGCCTTGCAGCCCATCGCCTCGGCAACGGCGACATGGTCGACGCCATAGCCGGCCTCGGGATCGTTGGCACGGTTGATGTTCTCGAAGGCGAGGCTCACCTCATAGTCCATCGAGAAGCCGCGCTGTGCCTGGCGGATCAGGCCGAGATAGGCGTTGTTCACGACGACGTGGATGTAGGGCAGCTTGTGCTGCGCGCCGACCGCCAGTTCCTCGATCATGAACTGGAAATCATAGTCGCCCGACAGCGCCACGATGGTGCGGTCCCGATCAGCGGCGCGAACGCCAAGCGCTGCCGGCAGCGTCCAGCCAAGCGGGCCGGCCTGGCCGCAATTGATCCAGTTGCGCGGTTTGTAGACATGCAGGAACTGCGCGCCGGCAATCTGCGACAGGCCGATCGTGGTGACGTAGGTGACGTCGCGGCCGAACGCCTTGTTCATCTCCTCATAGACACGCTGCGGCTTCAGCGGCACCTGCTCGAAATGGGTCTTGCGCTTCATCGTCCTCTTGCGACCCTGGCACTCCCTCGCCCAGCCCGACCAGTCGCGCAATTTGCCAGCCGTCTTCCACTCGGTGGCGACGTCGAGCAGCACCTTCAATGCGGCACCCGCATCCGAGACGACACCGAGATCCGGCGCGAAGACGCGGCCGATCTGCGTCGGCTCGATGTCGACATGGATGAATTTCTTGCCCCTGGTGTAGACGTCGACCGAGCCGGTGTGGCGATTGGCCCAGCGGTTGCCGATGCCGAAGACGAAGTCGGCTTCCAGCATTGTCGCATTGCCGTAGCGGTGCGAGGTCTGCAGCCCGCACATCCCGGCCATCAGACGATGGTCGTCGGGGATCGCGCCCCAGCCCATCAGCGTCGGGATGACCGGCACGCCCGTGATTTCGGCGAATTCGATCAGCAGATCCGACGCATCGGCATTGATGATGCCGCCACCGGCGACGATCAGCGGCTTTTCGGCGGCATTGAGCATGGTCAGCGCCTTTTCGGCCTGCGCGCGCGTCATCGCCGGTTTGAATGGCATCAGCGGCTCATAGGCCTCGATGTCGAACTCGATCTCGGCCAGTTGGACGTCGACCGGCAGGTCGATCAGCACTGGGCCCGGCCGCGACGAACGCATCAGATGGAATGCCTTCTGCAGCGCCATCGGCACCAGATAGGGTTCCATGACTGTGACCGCCCATTTGGCGACAGGCGACGCGATCGCGGCGATGTCGACGGCCTGGAAATCCTCCTTGTTGAGCCGCGCACGCGGCGCCTGCCCGGTGATGCACAGGATCGGAATGGAATCGGCGGCAGCCGAATAGAGACCGGTGATCATGTCGGTACCGGCCGGACCCGAGGTGCCGATGCAGAGCCCGATATTGCCCGCCTTTGCACGGGTGTAGCCTTCGGCCATGTGCGAGGCGCCCTCGACGTGACGGGCCAGGACATGGCGGATCGTGCCCCTCGCCTTCAGCGCCGAATAGAGCGGATTGATCGCCGCGCCCGGCACGCCGAAGGCGCAGGAGATGCCTTCTTTTTCGAGAACGAGAACCGCGGCATCGACAGCGCGCATTCTGGCCATTTTCCGGCCCTCCAAGGGGTTGTCATTGTTGGATTGGCTAAGGATGTCAGCAAGCCGGCTATTTTTCAATTTTTTCAGAATATTTTTTCATTTCTAGAAAAAGGCCGCTACGCTTTGATTTCATTTGCCTTCCGGTTTTTCAGGAATTTTCCCGCCGATAGCGGTGGAAAACTTTTTCATTTCCTTGTTCGACGAAATCGGTGACAATGGTGCGATGGAAACCGCCGAAAAACGCCAGCGCGGCCGTCCGCGCGCCTTCAACGGGCCATCCGAGGCCAATTCAGTGCAATCGCTCGATCGGGCCTTGCGGATCCTGGCCATCGTCGCCGAGGGTAGCGGCCTGTCGCTGAGCGAGGTGTCGGCGCGGAGCGGGCTTGCGGCCTCCACCGTCTACCGCATGCTGACGACGCTTCAAAACCGCGGCATGGTCGAGTTCGACACGGGCGACCAGCTGTGGTCGATCGGTGTCGAGACCTACCGCATGGGCGCGGCATTCCTGCGCCGCCGCAAGCTGGTCGACCGCGCCCGCATCGTCATGCAGGAATTGATGGAAAACACCGGTGAAACGGCCAATCTCGGTGTCGCCGAAGATGATTGCGTGGTGTTCGTCAGCCAGGTCGAGACGCACCAGGCGATCCGCGCCTTCTTCCGTCCGGGCACGCGCAGCCCCTTCCATGCGTCGGGTATCGGCAAGGCGGTGCTGGCGCATCTCGAACCGGAGCGCGTCGGGACCATCCTGCGCAAGGCCGGCCTGCAGCGTTTCACCGACAAGACGCTCTCCGATATCCCTGCCCTCGCCCACGACCTGGCGACGATCAAGCAGCGCGGCTGGTCGGTCGACGACGAGGAACGGCACCCCGGCATGCGCTGCGTGGCGGCGGCCATCTTCAACGAGTTCGGCGAACCGATCGGTGGCGTCTCGGTGTCGGGCCCGACCGTGCGGGTGACGCCGGAGCGGCTGGCCGAAATCGGCCCGATGGTGCGCAACGCGGCCGCCGAGGTGACCAGAATGATCGGCGGAACAACGGGTTGATCGGCTGCAGCGCGCTCTTGTCGCTGATAGGAGTTTGGCCCGCTGGACGCGCATCAAATGCCTATACATCGTGGGTTGCCGCGCCAAAGGCCGACGACAAGCGGCGTGATTGGAAAAAGGGCAGGCATGAGGAAAACGGTTCCGCTTCTGCTTGCCGCTTCGCTTTGCGGATGCGTGGCGGTAGCGCCCAAACCCGATCCTGGGGACCAGCGCGTCAATCCGATCCCGATCTCGCTTGCCCTGGAGGAGATCGTCACCACCGGCATTCGCCAGCGCCTGGAGGACCCTGCCTCCGCCAGGTTCGAAACGGTGCTTGCCGGCGAGCGGATCCTCAACGGCCACCGGGAGATCGTGGTCTGCGGCCATGTCAGCGTCAAGAAATCGTCCGGCGACCATGGCACCGACGAACCTTTCGCTGCCAAGATCTATCCGGACGCGGGAAGCAGCTTCGAACTCGTCGCGATGGGTGACCAGTCACCGAATGCGAGCCTCCTCATCGGCGACACCTGCCGTGCCGCCGGATTGGCGATCCTGGACTCCAAACTGAAGGCTAGTCTCTAAACGCGACCTTCCGCCGTTCAAACGAGGAAAAGGGGCCGCGTGCAGCCCCTCTTGCCTGTGTTGGCACACCTCCTCTTAAAGCCGGCAGTAGTGGCTGTAGCCGTCGTGGCCGATATAGGTGTCGGAGTCCGGATCGTAGCTCGAGTAGCGTTCGAAGCAGCGGCGTACATGCCAGGAACCGCCATCTTCGTCGACATAGACAGTTCGCGGCTGCTGCTGGGCGAGAAGGCTGCCGAGGACGAAACCGCCAACGCCGGCAGCGATGCCGATGCCGAGGTCGTGGTGATGCGAGTGAGCCGCCGAGGGCTGAACGGTGCCGACCAAAGCGGTGGCGGCGACAGTGGTGGCGACGAGGCCGGAAACGAGTATGCGCTTGAACATGACGATCTCCTTGGTTCATTGACCGAGGCGATCCATCCGCCTCTTGATCATCTGTCGCAGTGACAAGGAAAAAGGTTCGAAAGATTTTTCGGGCGGACAAATATCGGCCAGCTCGACGTGGCCACGTGGCGCCAGTCATCAACGATGAAATCGGCGCATGGCGGCACGCGGACGCAAGAAGGGCGGCCGAAGCCGCCCTTCTTCGATCGCACCGTCAGGCTATGTTCAGTAGACGATGATGTGATGGTGATGATGGTGGTGGTGATGATGGTGCCACCAGTAATCCGGGTAATCAGGGTAGTCTGAATAGTACGACCAATCCTCGTAATGATGATGGTGGTGCATACCGTAAGCTGACGACGTCTGAACCGTGGCGGCCAGCGCGCCTGTGGCGACGAAAATGGCTACGAGAGCGGAAGTGAGCGTGCGCTTGAACATGATGATCTCCTGGATCCTTGACCGAGGCGACCATTCGCCTCTGGAGATCAGTCGACGGAGGGCGGCAAAAGGTTCGAAGGCCGGGAGATTTTTCGGCTGAGCCGGAAAAAGCGAGTGGTGAGTAGTGAAGACAGGATCACGAACGTCGGGTCACTACTGACTACTGACTACTGACTACTGACTACTTCCTGACCTCATCCCATGCCGGTGATATGGCGAAGCCAGAAGGCGAGCGCGATGAAGCCGATGATGGTGGTCACGCCGGTCCAGTCGACATTGGCCTTCTTCACGTCACTGATGAGCTTCACCAGCAGCATCCAGGCGATGACGACGATCGGAAGAATGATGACAAGCCTGATCATGCGACACTCCAGTTCGAAGCGATTGCACCTGCCTTACATGTAGGAAGCACGTTTGCGGATTTCAGCGTGGGGCCCACGCGTCATCGACCAGGGCACGAAGCCGAAAAACGGAGTTTTGTCTTTACTGGCGCGACAAATATGCTAACGGGGCGCCATGCCCTTGTAGCTCAGCTGGTAGAGCAGCGGTTTTGTAAACCGAAGGTCGCGGGTTCGATTCCTGCCGGGGGCACCAGTTCCTAACGTGTACGACCCAGCAGCCCAAAACTGTATTCGACCACAGGCGCTCCCCTCTACGAGGCGCTCGCGATTTGGGCAGACACGTTCGTCCCGGTGAACGTATTTCTCACCCTGATCGACCTGTGGAGATAAGCGGCCCGTCACCACAAACGAGGCTATGGGTGCCACCAATGCATCGCCTGCAAGCGCTTGGTTCACCGAGACGCCCAAAATCGATGAGATCCAGATCGTGTCCAGGATGAACACGAGCGGAATTGCAAACCACTGGAACAGAAACAATTGCGGGAAGCGGTGGCTTCGTCTCAGCATCGAAACCAGCACGACCAGCTGAAGCGCCAGAAACGCCAGATTGAGGGCAACTTCGCCATACGCCGCCAGAGCCCCGTTCGGCAGGGTCACGAGTTGCTGGTAACCTTCGACCGAATTGGCCAATTCCGCGATCGTACGCAGCGGTGACAATGTCTGACCGATCGCCAGCAGCATCAACCAGCCGCCGAAACCCGCAAGTGTCGCTGGATTCTGTGATGGCTTCGCGGCTGACCGGACGGCAAAGAAAACAGGCACGCCGATCAGCAACAGTACTATTGCCCAATGCCAGATGGAAAACGACATCTTTATCCCCCTTTTATGCCCCTTCAGGTTGTATCAGATTTTAAATTCAACTCAAGAGGTGAAGCTCGCGAGAAGGCACGTCGGATGCCGAAGCGGCGATTTCTGCTGCCTGCTCCTGACAGTTAGTTTCACACCCCGATCGCCGCCACCAATATCCGGTTCTGCCGCCTTATCGCCGCGCGCAATTCCGGTATCCCTGCCTTCTCGCGTTTCACGAACTCGATGAACATCATGTTCATGTTGTTGAAGATCAGTTCGCCGAGTGACGCCCCGTCGATGTCCTGACGTACCAGGCCGAGCGCCTGCAACCGGGCGATCAGTGCGCTTATCTGCTCGGTCAGCGATCGGTCGAGCGCGCTGTAGGCCTGCCCGAAAGGGCTGTCTGGCAGCTGCGTCGAGATCGCCATCGCCTGCCGCCACATCTCCTTGCTGAGATAATGCAGGGAGTGCTCGATATAGATGCCGACCAGCATGTCCAGCGCATCACCGATATTGGCCGGCGGGTTGGCAACGACACCGCGTCCAGCATTGAGGACCTCGTTGACCTCTAGCGAGACGATGGCACCGAGGATGTCGCCCTTGTTCTGGTAGTAATTGTAGATCGTGCCGATCGAGACTTCGGCTTGCGCTGCTATCGTCTCGATCTTGGCCCCCTCGTAACCGGTCTCGCGGAAAAGCGCCGCCGCCGCCTCGATGATGCGCCTGTGACGGTCCGCCTTTTGCCTTGCCCGCAATCCGCTCATGTCGGCCTCTTGCCACAAAAACAGAATTGACTCAATTTTAGAATTGGTTCAATTTTTTGCAAGAAGCCACAAAGGCAAGGGAGAACACTCGATGTCCGTCAAATCCGCGAATCCGCTTTCTGGCCTGAAACGCCATCTGCATCGAGCTTGCGCCGCCGCGGCCCTGTTGCTTGGGGGCGGCAGCCTCGCCGAGGCCGCCGATCTCAACGCGCTGATCTGGTGCGACCATTCCGATCCGGCGCTGCTCCAGCCCTTCGAGGAAGCCAACAACGTCAAGGTCAACGTCAAGGAGTTCGAGGGCACCGGCGCTGGTCTCGCCATCGTCGAGCAATCGCAGCCCGGCGACTGGGACGTGATGGTGATCGATTCCATCGACGTGCCGCGCGGCGTCGAGAAGGGCCTGTTCGAGCCACTGCCGGAAGACAAGCTGCCCTTCGCCGACCTTTTCCCGCAAGTGAAGATGGACAAGTCGACGATGATCGACGGCAAGCGCTACGGCATCACCGAAAAGTTCGGCTACAACACGATCGGCTTCAACAAGACCAAGGTCGATCCGGCCGACATGCAGTCTTTGGCGTCGCTGACCAGCGACAAGTACAAGGGCAAGGTCGCCATATACGACTATTACCTGCCGGTCATCGGCATGGCGGCGCTGGCCATCGGCAAGAAGACGGCTGATCTCACCGAGGCCGACCTGCCCGCCCTCAAGGAAGAGCTCCTGAAGATGAAGGCCAATGCCAAGCTGGTCGGCGAAGTAACCGCCAGTCAGACCGCGCTCGCCACGGGTGAAGTCGACATACTGGTCGGCGGCGGCGAGTGGGTGACGGCGGGACTGGCGAAGGAGAACCCAGCGCTGGATTTCTCCATCCCGAAAGAGGGCGCGGTGCTGTGGTCGCAGTCGCTGGCCATGTTCAAGGATTCCAAGAACAAGGACATGGCGCTGAAGTTTATCCAGTACATACTGAGCCCCGAGGGCCAGGCGCGGCTTGCCACATCGTCCTGCTATTGGGGCATGCCGTCGAACACCAAGGCCGCGCTCACCGACGACCAGAAGAAGGTTCTGCGATTCGACGAGCAGCCGGGCTTCCTGGCTCGTGCGCAAGCCTATCCGGCGCCCAATGCCGACCTCGACAAGAAGATGCAGGACATGTGGACCGAAATGCTGCAGGCAAAGTGAGCGATCTCCGCTCATGAGCACAACTGAAAACAACGGGCGTCCTCGGCCCCGGGCGGGTCGCACCCTGCCCTGGGTGCTGGTCATGCCCGCGCTCGGCTGGACGCTGCTGTTCTTCGTGCTGCCCTTCGCCGCCATGGGGCTTTCCAGCCTGACAACGCATGAGGGCGGCGGTTTCACCCTCGCCAACTACAGCCAGTTCTTCACCAACCCTTCCTACTGGCAGGCGATGGTGAACTCGCTGCAGGTCACGGCAATCGTCACCGTGGTTTCGGTGCTGCTCGCCTACCCCTTCGCCTGGATCCTGGCCGAACAGGTGCCGGAGCGCTGGCAGCGCCTGGCGCTGATGCTGGCCGTGCTGCCGTTCTGGACGTCCTATGTCGTGCGCTCCTATTCCTGGCTGCTGGTGCTGGCGCAGAACGGCGTCATCAACCGCGCGCTGATAGGTTCGGGCCTGATCTCGGAGCCGCTGCAGCTCGCCAACACGCGTTTGGCCACGGTCACCGGCTTCGTGCATTTCTTCGTCATGCTGTTGACGCTGACCATTTTCGCCAACCTCAAGCAGCTCAGCCCGAGCTATCGCAAGGCGGCCGCCGATCTCGGCGCCGGACCGGTGCGCACCTTCCTGCACGTCATCCTGCCGCTGACCTTGCCCGGCATCATGGTCGGCGCCTTCCTGACCTTCGTGCTGTGCATCGGCGACTACATCACGCCGCAGATTCTCGGCGGCAACAACGAGCTTCTGATGCCGCAGTTGGTGATGATGCAGATCGGCCGGCGCGGCGATTTTCCGCTGGCCTCGGCGCTGTCTATTATCTTGATGGCGGTGGTGACCATCGCCTACCTCGCCTGCGCGCGCTGGCTGAAGATCGAGCGGGCCTGACATGCGCCGGTCTGTCCGCGTCATTTCCTGGGTCTATGCGCTTGCCGTCTACGGCTTCATCTTCCTGCCGGTTGTCGTGCTGGTGCTGTTCTCGCTGCAGTCGACCTCCTTCCCCATCCCGCCCTTCACCGGCCCGTCGCTGCGCTGGTACGATGCCGTGCTCTCCGACGCCAGGCTGACCTCGGCGCTGGTCAATTCGCTGCTGGTCGCGGTGCTTTCCTCGGCGACAGCCGTTACGCTCGGCTTCCTCTCGGCCTGGGGCTTCGCCCGCTTCGTGCTGCCGGGCTCGGGTGTGCTGCGCGGCCTGATCACGCTGCCGCTGACGGTCAGCTATCTCATCATCGGCATGGGCCTTCTGGTGCTATTCAACTGGGCCGGCGTGCCGAAGTCGCTGCTCGCCGCCGGTATTGGCCATGTCGTGATCAACCTGCCGCTCTGCTTCGCCATCATCTACAGCCAGATGGGCGACCACCAGATCAACATCGAGCGTGCCGCGCGCGACCTCGGCGCGCCGGAGTGGAAGGTGCTGCTCCTCATCACCGTGCCGGTCATGGCGCCGGCCATCTTCGCCGGCTTCTTCCTGTCGATGACCTTCTCCTGGGACGAGTTCGTGATCTCTTTCCTACTCACTCGTTTCGACACCACATTGCCCGTGGAAATCTGGAACCTGCTGCGCTCCGGCCTCAATCCAAAAACCAATGCCGTCGGTTCGCTGGTCTTTGCCGTTTCCATCGTGCTGGTGGTGCTGTTCGAACTGACTTTGCTGCGCAGGAGAAAGCCATGACCGCGCCCCTGGTCGACATCCGCAGTGTCTCGCACCGTTTCGGGCAGCTGGCCGTACTGAAGAACGTCTCGCTGCGGATCGAGCCCGGCAGCTATACGATCCTGCTCGGGCCGTCGGGCTCCGGCAAGACGACGCTGCTGTCCATACTGGGCGGCTTCGTCACCCCAAGCGAAGGCAAAGTCTTTATCCGTGGCGAGGACTGCACATCGGTGCCGCCGGCCAAGCGGCCGACGACAACCGTGTTCCAGGACTACGCGCTGTTTCCGCATATGAGCGTCGGCGGCAATGTCGGCTTCGGCCTGCGTATGCAGGGCGTCGATGGCGCAACACGCGCCGCCCGGGCGCGCGAGGCGCTGGCGCTGGTAGGCCTTGCCTCCGCCTTCGACAAGAAGCCGCACCAGCTTTCCGGCGGCCAGCGGCAGCGCGTCGCGCTGGCGCGTGCGCTGGTCATCGAGCCGGCGGTACTTTTGCTCGACGAACCGCTCGGTGCGCTCGATCTCAAACTGCGGCGGCAAATGCAGGACGAGTTGAAGGCGATCCAGAAGCGCGTCGGCACCGCCTTCATCCATGTCACCCACGACCAGGAGGAAGCGATGGCGCTGGCCGACCACTGCGTGGTCATGAATGATGGGCGTATCGAGGACGAAGGCCCGCCCGAGCGTGTCTATGCCAGGCCGGCGACGCGCTTTTCGGCGACCTTCATGGGCGAAAGCACGATCCTTGCCGGAACGGTGATGAAAGCGACAAACGGTGCAATCACGGTTTCGACGCCAGCGGGTGCGATCTCGCTGTCCGGCGCTCAGCCGGCCGGTACCGGCATTGCGCTTGCTATCCGGCCGGAACACCTGCGCCTTGGTGAGACCAAAAGCGATATTGCGCTGGGTGCCGCCAAAGTCAGCGATGTCGTCTTCCAAGGCAGCTTCAAACGCGTGCTGGCGACTTCGGCGTTGGATCCGGCACTGCAGTTCATCGCCAGGGCACCCGCATCCACAACTGTTCAGGCAGGCGACACTGTCGTGGTTTCGTGCAACGCTGACGACATCATCCAGCTGGCGGACTGAGACATGAGTGTGCTTCCAGCTATCGACGCGGCAGACTGGTACGAGACCATCCGCATGGCCGACGGCGTCACGCTGATCCATGAACCATGGATCAAACCCTTCTTCCGCTGCAACATGTGGCATGTGCGCGGTCGAGACCGTGACCTCCTCTTCGACACCGGGCTCGGCCATTTCAGCCTGCGCACGCATGTGCCTTTGGTGACGGAGCGCAAGCTCACCTGCGTCGCCAGCCACACGCATTTCGACCATATCGGCTGCCATCACGAATTTCCCGACCGTTGCGTGCACAGCGCCGAGGCGGAAATCCTCGCCGATCCGCGCAGCGAATGGACGGTTGCCGACCGCTACGCCACCGACGAAATGTTCGATCGGCTGCCGCAAGGCTGGGACACCGCGCGTTACGACATTTTACCCGCGCCGGCCGACCGTCTGCTCGAGCATGGCGACATTGTGGATCTCGGTGACCGTGCCTTCGAGGTCGTCCATACGCCGGGCCATTCGCCTGGCGGCATCGCGCTCTACGAGAGAAAGACCGGCATCCTGCTGTCCGGTGACATCATCTATGACGGCCCGCTGATCGACGACGTCTACCACTCGGACATCCCGGATTATATGGCCACGCTGATCGCCATGCGCGACCTCGATGTCTCGGTCGTGCATGGCGGCCATTTCCCCAGCTTCGGCAAGGTACGCTACCGACAGTTGATCGACGAGTATCTGGCGCGGAAGCGCCAGGCCGGCTGCCATTTGCGGCAGCGCCCCTAACGGGCTCAACGCATCAATTCGAAATGTCGCGGAAATGCCTGATGCAGCAGGAGCAGCATGGTCTTGCGCAGAACGTCGGTATCGCGCCCGGAAGGGTTCAGATGATCCCAGTACCACGCACCATGAACCAGATAATTCAGACTCTCCGACAGGGTGTCTATGTCAACACCCGTATAGGCGCCGTTGCGCGCTATCTCGATCAACAGCTCGCGCGCTTCGGCGGTGTAGGCGAGGTCACTGGGCAGGCCAATCTCATTGTAGATCTGCATGCTCTTGCGGTCGCTGGAGAACACGACGAAGACCGACACCCATTTCGGATGCTGCCGGGCAAAACGTTGCGCGCATTCGACGGCGCCCAGCAGCCTGTCAACCGGCGAGAGGCCGGGCGCCCGCACCAGGTTGAACCACAGCTCGTCATACTGATCGCTGAGATATTGCAGGACGGCCCGGAACAAGTTCTCCTTGCTGCCAAAGTGGAAGACGACCAGCGCGTTGGACGAGCCGACATGTTCGGCGATGCGCTGCATGGTGACACTCGCCAGGCCCTCCTCCGCGATGAGCTCGATGGTCGCGTCGATGATGCGCTGGACGCTCGCTTCGCCGCGTTCGCGCCGACGGTCCCTGGGCGGGGCATCGTTTGCCGAGTCCCTGCCCTTCGTCGGCGCGGCCTTGCGTTTCTCCGGCTTTGCGGTTGCCTTGCGCTGCGCCATTTTCGTCAGCCCTTTCGGACCCGTGGCGGAAATATTTCGCCGCACGGATTGCTTTGCCATACGGACCGCCGGCTCATCCCCCAAACCGCTTAAAGCGACGGGCGTGTCCCGGCATTTCCATACCATTGCCCCCGAGCCGTTTCATAGGCCAGCCCGGCCCGGAAAACGTCAGCATCGCAGTAGGTGCGGCCGACGATCTGGATGCCTGTCGGCACGCCGTTGGCGGCGTGGCCAGACGGTATGGAAAGAACCGGGCAGCGGCTCATCATGTTGAACGGCGTCGTCATCACCCAGCCCAGCGACGGGTTCACCTGCTTCCCGTTGATCTCGACAGTGTCCCTGGTCTGGTCGAACTCCGCCGGAACCGCCGGGATAGCGTTTGTCGGGCAAATGAGCACGTCATACTTTTCCAGCAACGGGCCAAGGGTCTGGTACATCCTGCCGGCGACATCCAGTGTTGCGACAAAATCCGTGGCCTTCGACTTTTGCCCGTCCTCGGCGAACTTGCGGGCATAGCTGGTCATGTCGTCGGCGTGCCGTTGGAGCAGTTGCGACAGCGACGCGCCGAACAGATGCTCGAGATACATCATGGCGGCCTTGAGCACCTCATCGCCCCAGCCCAGATCGACCTCCTCGACAGTGGCGCCCAGCGACCGGAAGACGTCGCACGCGGTAAGCGTGTTCTTGCGAACCTCCGGATTCACCTCATAGGAGCCGAGATCCATGGAGAAAGCGATCCTCCAGCCCTGGATCGGCTTGTAGTCGAACGGCAGGCGCAATTTGGGGCGAAGCGTCGCGATGTCGAGCGGGCTTGGCCCGGCCATGACGTTCTGCAGCAGGATCGCGTCCTTCACGGTGCGCGCCAACGGTCCCGTGTGGCAGTAGAAGTCGAGATTGAAGGGCGGATCATCCGGGTTTCGACCGTAGGGCGGCTTGAAGCCGACAAGGCCGCAAGCCGATGCGGGAATGCGGATCGACCCGCCAATGTCGGATCCCGTCGCGATCGAGGAGGTGCCCGAAGCCAGCGTCGCCGCCGCGCCGCCCGATGAACCGCCCGGAGTGAAGTCCGGGTTCCATGGATTGCGCGTGACGCCCCATCGCTTCGACCAGGTATAGCCGGCGCAGCTGAATTCTGGCGTCGCGGTACGCGCGTGGACGATGCCGCCGGCCTTGATGATGCGCTCATTCATGGTCGAGGTGTGGCCGCCAATGGCATCTTTCGACAGCAGCGAACCGTGCGACGTCGGCTTGCCCTTGATGTAGCTCTCGTCCTTGATGCCGATCGGCAGGCCCTCGAGCGCACCGGTTCTGGCGCCTTTGGCGTATTTCGCCTCGGCCTTGGCGGCCAGCTCCATCGCCTCCTCGAAATGCGTGAACGTGAAGCAGTTGATCGCCGATCTGGTGGCTTCGGCGCGGCGAATGGTGGCCCGCATCAATTCGACGGGCGAGAGTTTCTTCGCCTTGAACAGCCGCAGCGCCTCATGGGCCGGCATGTAGCAAAGGTCGAGATCGGACATCGGAAGTCTCCCGCGATCAAGAGACCGCACTTGGCATGAAGGTGGCCGGGCCGCGCGTTGCGGCCCGGTGGCTGTTCCCGGAGTCGGCTGGCAGCGCTATTTCTGGAGGTCGGTCCAGATTTTCGTGTAGAGCGCCTGCACATTCGGCGGACAGGCCTGCATGAACTGGCCCTTGGCGGCAAATTCGGCCGGAATTGCCACTTCAGGCGCGGCCTTCATGTCGTCCGGCATGAAAGCGTCGGATCCCTTGATGCCATTGGAGTAGCGCGCGAAGGCCGAGATCATCGCGGCATTCTTTGGGTCCATGATGAAATTCTGGAAAAGCTTGGCGTTCTCGACATTCTTGGCGTCCTTGAGGACGGCGACATTGTCCATCCAGATCGGAAAGCCTTCCTTCGGATAGCCGTAGACGATCTTGTCGTTCTGCAGCCGCTCGCGCAGCGATATGCCATTCCAGTTGACGCCGGCGGCAATGTCGCCCCTGCCCAGGCCGTCGACGGCCGCATAGTCGAGCGAAAGCCATTTCGCCTTCGCCTCGACCAGCTTGTCGTGCACCTTCTTCAGCACTTGCATGTCGTCGGTGCAATATTTGCCGCCCTCGTAGGCGATGGCGAGGAACAGGATATCGCCCATTTCGGGGACGACGTTGATCTTGCCGGCGAGTTCCGGCGGCGGGTCGAGGAAGATCGCAGAGGTGTTCGGGTCGCCGGCATAAACCGACTTGTTCACCGAAATGCCCGTTGTCCCCCACTGCCACGGAACGGTGTATTTGCGGCCCGGATCGAATGGGACATCGACCCATCGCGGATCGACATTCTTGAAATTCTCCATCTTGCTGGGATCGGTCTCGAGCAACAGGCCTTCGCTGATCCAGACCGGGACGGCGCTGGCCGACGGCACCACGATATCGTAGCCGGACGCGCCCTGGCGGACCTTGGCCAACGCGGTGTCGTTGGAGTCGTAATCGGTGACGGTGACCTTGACCTTGTAGGTCTCCTCGAACTTCTTGATCAGGTCCGGGCTGGTGTAGTTGCCCCAGTTGTAGATGTTGAGTTCGCCATCGGCGCGGGCAATGCCTGTTACGGCGAAAAGCGATAGCCCAACGGCCGCCGCTGTCAGTTTCCAGTTCATGCTAGTGCTCCCATTGTTGGGACCGGCCGCGTCGCCGCCTCAGGTCCATTTCCTGCGATGAACAAGCCTGTTGACGCCTTTCGTCCCGATGATGGGCCGGACGGCTGTCGAGATATTTCCCTCTTCGCGGCCATTCACAGGCAAATGCCGGCTGGCCAACTCGGTTATCCCCGAGGCTAAATTATAACTAACTATACAGTCAATATCTTTTCGCCGGCACTACCGCGACCTAATCAGATGCCCTGCACTTTCCAGGCGGCGAGCCGCTGACAGAATGGCGGCGCAGGCTCGGCCGCGGCTGTTGGCGGGAAGCGAAATCCGATAGTCTGGCCCTCGATTCCTCGGTTTCCGCCAAGACCGCAGGCGATCCAGCAGCAGGCAAGACATGCCGAGCATCGGCGGCGGTTCCATGGCGTGGATGGACGATCGTGCTTTCGCGACCTAGAGCGCTCTTTGCGGGCAAGGCATCCCTGCGGCATCGCCGCAGCGTGACGCCGTGGGTAATGGTCTGGTGCTCATTGCTTCCGACTGGCGCACAAGCTCGGCGAAGACCAGCGCGAAGCTACCCAGCATGACAAAAACGACGATCAGGCGTGTTACCGGCAATGTGTCGGCCTCGTCTGGCTGGCGCATGTCCCGGGTATGAGGATTTTCCAGGAATCATGCGCACGATCAAAAGTGCCGCAGCCTCCATTTGACCATCCCGAAGGATACAGCGGTGCTGCGGGCGCCCCACGCTGCCCATGCCGGCTAACATGATCGATCCGCGTTTACGAGAGTTTAAGCCCCGCCTTAACCATCACATTCGCTCGCGCTTTGACATGAAGCGCGAGCTACCGGCTTTGGCGACGCAGCCCGGCGCAGTTTCGCTGGCCGACATACCGGCTCTCTTTGCAGACCCGCCCGCCCATGCTACCCCGGCGCTGGCGCGGCCGGAATCTCGCCAATCGGTCGCGATCGGGGAGCCATGAGCACAGCCGCCAACAGCATCGCCTTCGTTTCGTCCGACACAGCAGACGCCAAGGCGGCGCTGGAAAGCCTGACGAGGCGCTATGGTCAGTGTTCGGTCGCGGACGCGGGCGTTGTGGTGGCCTTGGGCGGCGACGGCTTCCTGCTGCAGACTTTGCGCGACACGATGGGAACGGGAAAGAAGGTCTACGGCATGAACCGTGGCACCATCGGCTTCCTGATGAATGAGTACCGGTCCGGAGGGCTCACCGAGCGCATCGCGGCCGCGGTCGCTGAAACGATCCGCCCGCTCGAAATGCAGGCCGTCACCTCGGAAGGCGAAACGGTGTCGGCGCTGGCGATCAACGAAGTGGCGCTGTGGCGCCAATCCTATCAGACGGCCAAGATCCGCATCAGTGTCGACGACCAGATACGGCTCGAGGAACTGAGCTGCGATGGCGTAATGATCGCCACGCCTGCGGGATCGACCGCTTACAATCTTTCCGCGCACGGCCCGATCCTGCCGCTCGACGCTCCGCTTCTGGCGCTTACGCCGGTCAGCCCGTTTCGCCCGCGCCGCTGGCGTGGTGCGTTGCTCTCCAACAAGGCGACCGTGCGCTTCGACATTCTGGAGCCTGAAAAGCGGCCGGTGAACGCCGCCGCCGACCACACGGAGGTCAAGGCGGTGACTTCCGTGACAGTGCGGGAATCGCCGACAGCCACAGCGACCTTGCTGTTCGATCCCAACCATTCCTGGAACGAACGCATCCTGGCTGAACAGTTCCGTTACTGAGCCGGCACAGAGAGAAGCGGCCGGATTAAGCATCGCGATTAAGGTTACGACTTCACAATCGCGCCAATCCCGCCTGTTTCTGTTGACAAATCGTGGACTTGCGCCTAATCGCATACCAACTTTGCAGGCGCGCGGCGCTTGCCGCGACGAATGACGTTGCGCCTCCCCGAACCAGCCAAAGACGACAACACTTGTCCTCAGACACCACGATCGCTCAAGAAGCGTTGACCTTTTCAGACCTCGGCCTGTCGCCGAAGGTGCTTTCCGCAGTCACCGATGCCGGCTACACGCAGCCGACTCCGATTCAGGCCGGCGCCATCCCGCACGCCTTGCTCGGCAAGGACGTGCTGGGTATTGCCCAGACCGGCACCGGCAAGACGGCCTCCTTCGTGCTGCCGATGCTGACCCGGCTGGAAAAGGGCCGCGCCCGCGCCCGCATGCCGCGCACGCTGATCCTGGAGCCGACGCGCGAACTCGCCGCACAGGTCGAGGAAAACTTCGTCAAATACGGCAAGAACCACAAGCTCAACATTGCGCTGCTGATCGGCGGCGTGTCGTTCGACGAGCAGGACAAGAAGCTGGAACGCGGCGCCGACGTGCTGATCGCGACGCCGGGCCGCCTGCTCGACCACCGCGAACGTGGCAAGCTGCTGCTCAATGGTGTCGAGATCCTTGTCATCGACGAGGCCGACCGCATGCTCGACATGGGCTTCATTCCCGATATCGAGCGCATCTGCGAGATGATCCCGTTCACCCGGCAGACGCTGTTCTTCTCGGCGACCATGCCGCCCGAGATCACCAAGCTGACGGAGAAATTCCTGCATGCCCCGGTGCGTGTCGAGGTTTCCAAGGCAGCCTCCACCGCCACCAATATTACGCAGCGGCTGGTGAAATCCGGCTCCAAGCCATGGGACAAACGCGAGACGCTGCGCAACCTGATAAAGGCCGAAGACGCGGAACTGAAGAACGCCATCATCTTCTGCAACCGCAAGGTCGAGGTGTCGGAGCTGTTCCGCTCGCTGCTGAAGCATGATTTCGATGCCGGCGCACTGCATGGTGACATGGACCAGCGCGCGCGCATGCAGATGCTGGCTAATTTCCGAGACGGCAAATTGCGCTATCTCGTCGCTTCGGACGTGGCCGCGCGCGGCCTCGATATCCCCGACGTCAGCCACGTCTTCAACTACGACGTTCCGATCCATGCCGAGGATTATGTCCACCGTATTGGCCGCACCGGCCGCGCTGGTCGCTCGGGCAAGTCCTTCACCATCGCGACCAAGTCCGACACCAAGTATATCGACGCCATCGAACGGCTGATCGGCACCAAGATCGAGTGGCATGACGGCGACCTGTCGACGGTTGTTGCCAGCGAGAGCGAGGATGATGCTCCGCGCCGTGGCAAAGGCGCGCCGCGTCGTGCCGGCCGCAAGGACGAGGACCGCAAGGCCCATGATCGCAAGGACAATGGCGAGCGCAAGCGAGGCGGCGAACGTCGTGCCCGACGCAGCGAGGAAGATGCCCCGGCCGCGGTTGCCCAGCAGAGCGAACAGCCCGATGCACCCGAGTCGGCCGTGGCCGACATTGTCGAACGGCGCGCGCGCAAGGATGCGATCCGTTCGGAAAACACCGAGCGCAAGACGTCCTCGGATCGAGCACCGGAGCGCGGTGACACCAGGCCCCAGCGCAACCGCCCTGCCCGCCAGCATCAGGAAGACAATGATAGCACCGTCGGCTTCGGCGACGACATGCCGGCCTTCATGCGCATCGTCGCCAAGGTCTGATCGCCGAACGATTGAAAGCAAGCCGGCCATCCGGCTTGCCCTGCCGGCAGGCGTCTAGCCGCGTCGCGTGTGAACCGAGTCAGGCGACGCGCTTTAGGCCTTTGTTTCCTCCATGTCGTGCTCCCAAGGGACCACTTCTGGCGACATGCATTAGCTCTGACTTGCCTGTTACATCGGTCCAGGCACCATCTTGGTCGGTTTCTCCAGCATCGGAAACTCGGCCTTGTTGCATTTCACGTTCGGGTTCGTCGGGCTGAACATGCCGTTCGGATTGTCCCTGAACAGCCAAGCGTGAAGATCGTAGTGGACGAACTCCCTCGGAATGAGCGGGTAGTGTCCCTCCATCGGGCCCTGGAAGGTTTGGCCGAGCAGTTTCGGCGGCTCCTTGATGTCCGGCGTCAGCGGCACCAGCCATTCCACCCCGACCAGGCGCAAGCCCTTTTTCGTCGGTTCGTAGATCAGCACATTGGGGCGCATCGGATCGAGTTTTTGGCCGACACTTTGAGCGTTGACGAAATGGATGCCCATGGCGCCTTTCGGATAGTCCATCGCGCCCGGTATCTTTTCTCCGCTGTAATAGACGCAGCCGACTGTCGACAGATAGAGGTCGCGAACGGCGACGGTGTAGTCCTGATATTTGGCCAGCGATTTTTTCAAGGCGTCGATGTCGGCCTTGTTGGCGTCTTCGGCCACGGCCGAAGCGACGCCTAACCATGCGCCTACAATACTCGTCAAAGCGAGGACGCCGCAGCGCCCAAGGCAGGCTGTTCTTGTCATGCATTCCTCCCAGATTTTCTGATCTGGCCGTTCAAGACGGAGGCGGAAAATGCTGATTGCGCGGCCAGTTGTACCGCCTCATCCCCTCTGGACAGCCACGATGCTATTCCTTTCCACGGCCGCAGGAAAGCAGCTATTTAGAACTAGCTAATTCCCCAGCGCGCCAATCTGAAGAGCGCCGAAATCGGCTCAAACAAAAACGGCCCCACATGGGACCGTTTCGCATTCGCATGCCGTCCAGTTCAGGTGAGCGGAGAAAGCTGGATCTCGACGCGCCGGTTTTGGGCGCGGCCTTCGGCCGTTGCATTGGATGCGACAGGCCGCGTCTTGCCGAAGCCGGTGACGGCAAAGCGGCGCGAATCGACGCCCTGACCGGACAGATAGTTGGCGACGGCCAGCGCACGCCGCTGCGACAGATCGAAATTGTGCTGGTCGCCGCCGGTCGAATCGGTATGGCCGAAGACATCGACGGTCGTCTGGCGGAACTTCTTCAGTACCAGCGCGACGGAATTCAGCACCGGATAGAAGCCGGGCTTCACCGCGTCCTGATCGACATTGAAGGTGATGTCGGATGGCATGTTGAGGATGATCTGGTCGCCACTGCGGGTGACGCTGACTCCGGTGCCCTGAAGCTGGCGGCGCAGCTCGGCCTCGTTCTGATCCATGGTGGCGCCGATGGCGCCGCCGGCCAGTGCACCAATACCGGCGCCAATCAAGGCGTTGCGGCGATCATTGCCACCGGCAAGCAGGCCGAGGCTGGCGCCAGCCAAGGCGCCGAGGCCGGCACCAGCGGCCGTGTTGGAAATCTTCTGGTCGCCGGTATACGGATCGGTCGTGGTGCAGGCGCTCACGAGCAAAGCCGTCGCCACAACGACGAGCACGGTCTTCTTCATAGGATGGTCCCTCTCCAAGTCACGCCATTGCGATGGCGCCAAATCAGCCCTTCCCGCGACTTGTACCATGAAATACGGCGAAAAGCGGAATGGCAAAAGCGCCTGCCTCAGCTTTTCCCCGGAGCTGACTGACGCTTGGAAGGCTACCAGAGATTCTTGCCGTCAATGACCACCACTTCGACCTTGTCGAGATCGAAATCGTCGAATAGCCGAGAATTGACGCTGATCTTCGGATTGTCGAAATCCGGCTCGCCAGTCGACCAATCCGGCGTTTCCGTGAAGGTGCCGCAGCCACAGGTCGGGCAAAAACCATGTTTTACAGTCTTCGAGCCCCATTGATAGAAGGTCACGTTTTTCATCGGGGTAATAAGCTTGAACTGCGATGGGGTGTAGTAGGCCCAGAGCGAGCCGCGTTTCGAGCAGAACGAACAGGTGCATCGCGTCACCGTTTCTGGCGCCTGCGAAACCTCGAACGCGGTGGCCTTGCAGTGGCAGCTTCCCTTGATGGTCATGAACATCACCTCTCCATTGTCCGCCGCCCGCGCGGCAAGGCACCATAAAGAAGCGATCCTGACAACTGTCCGTCAGCAGGCTTTTGCCCGCGGACAGCAGTCAGCGGCTCTAAAGCGTGTCGCGTTCGAACGGATTGTGGCGACGCACTTTAGGTCTCTGTTTCATGCTTGTCGGGCTCCCGGAACCGGGACCCAGGCGACATGCATCAGTAAGACTGCGGCGGCACAAACAGGCAGATCGTCTTGCCTGCATCGAGACCGGCCACGTGAGCACACCAATGAAACTCACCGTCGGGCGAATCCTTGATCCGCCTGTCGCTGTAGGCCAGCACCTCCCCGGTATCCTTGATGACATAGCCTTCCGGGCGCTCGCTGATCGAGGTCTGCGATACCTCGCGGCAGTCGTAGTTCGCGCAGCAGGCGAACGGATAGCTCCAGCCTTGCGGTTTGGCCGCGGTCGGCTTGGCGTCATGCGCCAGGGCTGGCGCCGTCAGGGCAGCTATCGCGCAGGCAGCACACAGAGGCAGGAGAGGCCGGCCAACCGATGGAACGGCAAAGGCCGATCTAAAACCGGCAGAGAACATGGCAACGCTCCTTTCAAACGAGATTCAAGCATTTCGCTTGCCCGTTCCCGGAACGTGTCTTCCCAGTGGCCGAACCGTCAGCAGATACGCCGCGACCGGCCATATATGCTTTGCCTCCTCCTACCTCTAATGGTGAGCCGAAATGCGAGCCGGCGCAAGCAATAGCTGCGTAGCCGGCCCATGCGCTGCCATCGCGGCAGCCACAGCGCGCTTTCACACAGCGCCAGCTCGTCGCGACAATGGTGAAAAAGGGCGAACCAAATGCGCGACTGTCATTCGCTGGCCTGCGTCGCAGGACATCGGCTGACCTAATCCAGGTCCGCCATCACTTCGCCCGCGCCGCCCTCGATGCGTTGCGACAGCGAGGCCTCCATGAATTCATCGAGGTCGCCGTCGAGCACGCTCGACGGGCTGGTGCTTTCGACACCGGTGCGCAGGTCCTTCACCAACTGGTAGGGCTGCAGCACATAGGAGCGGATCTGGTGACCCCAGCCGATGTCGCTCTTCGAGGCTTCGGTGGCATTGGCGATGGCCTCACGCTTCTTCAGCTCTTCCTCGTAGAGGCGCGAGCGCAGCATTTCCCAAGCCTTTGCCCGGTTCTTGTGCTGCGAACGCTCGGCCTGGCAGGCGACCGCGATGCCCGTGGCGATATGGGTGATGCGCACGGCCGAATCGGTGGTGTTGACGTGCTGGCCACCTGAGCCGGAGGAGCGATAGGTGTCGATGCGCACGTCCGATTCGGAAACGTCGATCTCGATCGTGTCGTCGACGACAGGATAGACCCAGATACTGGAAAAGGACGTATGCCGGCGCGCGTTGCTGTCATAAGGTGAAATACGCACCAGGCGGTGGACGCCCGATTCGGTCTTCAGCCAGCCATAGGCATTGTGGCCCTTGATCAGCAATGTCGCGGACTTGATGCCCGCTTCTTCGCCGTCATGCACTTCCAGCACCTCGACCTTGAACCGGCGGCGCTCGGCCCAGCGCGTGTACATGCGCAAAAGCATCGAGGCCCAGTCCTGGCTCTCGGTACCGCCGGCGCCGGCATGAATTTCGAGATAGGTGTCGTTGGCGTCGGCTTCGCCCGACAGCAGCGTCTCGACCTGGCGGGCCTTCGCCTCGCCCTGCATCGAGCGGATCGCGGCTTCCGCCTCGGCAATGACGCCCTCGTCACCCTCTTCCTCGCCGAGCTCGATCAGGCCGATATTGTCTTCCAGGGCCTGGGTCAGGCCCTTGACCGCCGCTATGCCTTCCTCGAGGCCTTGGCGTTCGCGCATCAGCTTCTGCGCTTCCAGCGGTTCGTTCCAGAGGCTGGCGTCCTCGGCACGGACATTCAGGTATTCAAGCCGTTTAATGGCCTGATCCCAGTCAAAGATGCCTCCTCAGCAGGGTTATCGCCTGCCTGATCTCGTCGACAATATTCTGCGTTTCCGCGCGCATGGCCTGGTATTTTGTCCTGTTGCTGAAAGTGACGGTTAGAGCGGATCGGTGTTTGAAGGAAACGCCGAATCGCTGCAACTTTTCTGTTTGACGCAATTCCGGACGGAAAACCGCTAGGCATTTTCCTGGAATTGCTCTGGTCGGCGCGATACATAGGGACGGTGCTGCCGCGTGTAAAGCGAAATGGGCCAGCCCCGGGCTGGCCCATGGTCGGGATTTGAACCGTCAGTAGAGGCCGCCGCCACCGTCCTGAATGGCCTGGTTGGCCTGCGGCGATAGTGCGCCGCCGGAGGCGTTGGAGCCGTCGGCGCCCATGCCGATCACCCAATAGCTGTCGGCGGGGCCGGTACCTGGCTTGAAGGCCTCGATGATGGTGCCCGGGTCACCCGGTGTCGCCCGCATGCCGGTCTTGCGGTTGATGGCGATCAGGCTCATGCCATCGGGAACCTTGAAGTCGACATTGGGCGTGCCGTCCAGCGCCACACGCATGAAATCCTTGAAGATCGGAGCGGCGAGACCGCCGCCGGTGGCGCCATGGCCAAGGCCGCGCGGCGTGTCGTAGCCCATATAGAGGCCGACGACGAGGTTGGGCGTAAATCCGATGAACCAGGCGTCCTTCTCGTCATTGGTCGTTCCGGTCTTGCCGGCGATGTGGCGGCCGAGCTCGCCGATGGTGGCGCCGGTGCCGCGCTGCACGACGCCTTCCATCATCGAGGTGATCTGGTATGCGGTCATCGGATCGAGCACCTGCTCGGAATTGTCGACCAGTTCCGGCTCCGGCTGGTTCTTCCATTCAGGCGCGTTGCAGCCCTCGCAGCCACGCTCATCCTGCTTGAACACCGTCTTGCCGTAGCGATCCTGGATGCGGTCGATCAGCGACGGCTTGATCGACTTGCCGCCATTGGCCATGATCGAATAGGCCGAAACCATGCGCATGACAGTCGTCTCGCCGGAGCCAAGCGCCATCGGCAAATACGGCGCCAGATGATCGTAGACGCCGAAGCGCTCCGCATATTCGACGACCAGCTTCATGCCCATGTCGTTGGCAAGCCGCACCGTCATCAGGTTGCGTGACTTCTCGATGCCGGAGCGCAGGGTTGCCGGCCCGGCGACGGTGCCGTCATAGTTCTTCGGCGTCCAGGTCGTGTTGCCGCTCTGGATGGTGATCGGTCCGTCCATGATCACCGAGGCCGGCGTATAGCCGTTGTCGAGTGCGGCCGAATAGACGATCGGCTTGAACGAAGAGCCTGGCTGGCGCATCGCCTGGGTGGCGCGGTTGAACTCGGACTGGGCGTAGGAGAAACCGCCGACCATGGCCAGCACGCGGCCGGTATGCGGATCCATCGCGATCAGGCCGCCTTCCACCTCGGGAACCTGGCGCAGGCTGTAGGCATTGTCGGAGCCCTCGTTCTTCTGCACGAAGATGACGTCGCCCGGTTTGAGCACTTCGGCCGGCGACTTGGCCTTGACGGTCTTGCCGCCAACCACATGGCGCATGGCGAAGCCCATGTCGTCCTTGCTGACAGTCCCTTCGACACGTTCCTTGACGATGTCGCCAGACGCCTGGCGCGCGGGCTGCAGGCCGATCGACAGGCCGGTCGCGGAACTGTCGAGCACGACGGCGAGCGACCATTCGGGAACATCCTCGAGGCCCTTGACGTTGCCCAGAGGCACACCCCAGTCACCGGACACATCGATTGATTTCACCGGCCCGCGATAACCGCGCAGCGTATCGTACTTCAACAGGCCGTTCTGCATCGCCTTGCGGGCAATGAGCTGTATCTTCGGATCAAGCGTCGTGCGAACGGACAGGCCGCCTTCGTAAAGCGCGTTCTCGCCATAGCGGGCGATGATCTGGCGGCGCACCTCTTCGGTGAAATACTCGCCGGCGAAAAGATAGGTACCGGTGCGGCGTGGCGTCACGCCGAGCGGCTCGGCCTTGGCCTTGTTGCCTTCCTCACGCGTGACGTAGCCATTCTCGACCATCTGGTCGATGACCCAGTTACGGCGCTCAATCGCGCGATCGGCATGCTTGAAGGGGTGGTAATTGTTCGGTCCCTTCGGCAGGGAGGCCAGGTAAGCGGCCTCGGCCACGGTCAGCTCGTTCACCGACTTGTCGAAATAGGTAAGCGCCGCGCCGGCCACACCATAGGCGCCGAAGCCGAAGAAGATTTCGTTGAGGTAGAGCTCGAGAATGCGATCCTTGGGATAGGCCTGCTCAATGCGGAAGGCCAGGATCATCTCCTTGATCTTGCGCTCGTAGGTCTGGTCCGCGGTCAACAGGAAGTTCTTTGCCACCTGCTGGGTAATCGTGGAGGCGCCGACCTGACGCCTGCCCGAGCCAAGATTCTGGAAGTTGACGATGATGGCGCGGCCAAGGCCGGTCACGTCGATGCCGGGGTGATTGTAGAAGTTCTTGTCCTCGGCCGACAGGAACGCCGCCTTGACGCGATCCGGGATCGCCTGGATTGGCAGGTACAGGCGCCGCTCGCGCGCATATTCGGCCATCAGCGAGCCGTCCGAGGCATGGATGCGGGTGGTCACCGGCGGCTCATACTTGGCCAGCACCTCGTAGTCGGGCAGATCCTTGGACAGATGGCTGATGTAAATCGCAACGCCCGCCGCGACCAGAAGGGCCAGCGTCGTGCCGATGCCGAAGAAATAGCCAATGAGACGAATCATACCCGCTCCAGTCCTTGGTTCGGGAATTTCCTAAACGAAGCCGCCTTCCACGCAAGCTTTCGAGCCGGGTCCCAAACCGTAATCGAAAACCCATGTCGCCACCATGTGGACAAAATACGGCAAGGCCTGATTTCGTGACCGCGCGCCGGAAATAAAGGCAGCTTGTGTTGTCGTCGCGCAACGCCGCCTCCGGTTGCGCGTGCCCGTGAGGCATGTCAGCCCCCGGTTCCGGTTCCGGCCCGGGCGGAAGCGAACAGCGCAACAGCGTTGGTGATGCTTTGCGCGGCCTTGCCGCGCCACTCGGCGTTGAGGAGCTGCGCCTCGTCCTTGGCGTTCGAGAGATAGCCGAGCTCGACCAGCACGGATGGCACGTCTGGCGCCTTCAGCACCTTGAATCCCGCGGAACGTTGCGGATTGTTGATGAGGCCCACGCTGGTCGACAGCTGGCCGACCAATGTGTGGGCAAAACTCATCGAGAAGGTGTGCGTCTCGCGGCGGATCAGATCGATCAGGATGTCTGTCACTTCCTTGTTGTCGTCCTTGATAACCATGCCGGCGAACTGGTCGGAGAGATTTTCGCGGTCGGCAAGCGCCTGTGCCTCGGGGTCCGACGCCTTGTCGGAGACGGTGTAGACG